>JAJTIE010000050.1 GCA_021300195.1 Bacteroidota bacterium
AGGCTGGTATCGGTGTGCTGGCCCCAGGCGTCCCAGCCGATCCACTGCTCTATGGCCTGGTAGAGGCAGCTTAGGTCGCCGGCGTCGGCCTGGGCCTGCAGCTGCGCGAGGCGGCTGGCGCAGCTGTTTCCGGCGGGCAGGGTGCGGTAGGTGCTGCCGATGGTGAGGCCGCGGTAGGCCAGGCGCCGGCCGTTGAAGGTGAGGTGGATGGCGCTGGGGCAGTCGTCGTCCAGGGTGAAGGGGAGGAGGCTGAGCTGGTAGGGGGTGTCGGGGCTGAGGCCGCTGAGGGTGTAGGTGCTGTCGGTGCCGGAGGCGGCGTATACCTGGGTGGGCTTCGTACAGCTGGTACTGCAGGAGGGCCCCAAGCAGTACAACCCTATCACCTGAGCACCAGCAGCCCCCCACGCAACCGATAGCGCTGGAGAGGAAATGCAGGAAGATCAGCCGTACGTGATTTACAGACCGTTTGACTCCCGCTAAGGGTACCCGGGACGGGGGTCGAACCCGTACAGCCTACTGGCCACAGGATTTTAAGTCCTGCGCGTCTACCGATTCCGCCACCCGGGCAGGGCGTGCTGTACTACAACACAAAAGCGGGAGCTAGCACAAACACTAGCGGAAACAAAAAAAGGCCAGTGTACTGACCTTTTATGTCTGGAGCGGAAGACGAGATTCGAACTCGCGACCCCAACCTTGGCAAGGTTGTGCTCTACCAGCTGAGCTACTTCCGCGAACGGGCCACAAATATGGCAGGTTTTTCCTTCCCATGTCAAGCCCCTCATGAGATTTTTTTTGAAACTTTATCCGGATCGGCACGCTCGCAGCCTGCCACTGGGGGGTATGGCCCCCCGGCGCCAAAAAAACAGACTCTGCTGTTTGTCCCCTTATCAAAATTGCCTAGTTTCGTGCAGCCTAATTCAAAATCAAGATCTACATGAGCATCCTCGTAAATAAAGACAGCAAAATCCTGGTGCAGGGTTTCACCGGTAGCGAAGGCTCCTTCCATGCCCAGCAGATGATCGCCTATGGCACGCAGGTGGTGGGCGGCGTTACACCCGGCAAGGGAGGGACCAAGCACCTGGACCGCCCGGTGTTTAACACCGTAGAGGATGCTGTAAAAGCCACACAGGCCAGTGTATCCATCATCTTTGTGCCCCCGGCCTTTGCCGCCGATGCCATTATGGAGGCAGCAGATGCAGGCATCCAGCTCATTGTAACCATTACCGAAGGCATACCCGTGAAGGACATGGTGTACGCCAAGCAGTATATAGACGAGCGCGGCGTGCGCATGATCGGGCCAAACTGCCCAGGCATCATCACCCCGGGCGAGTGCAAGCTGGGCATCATGCCCGGCTTTATCCACAACCCTGGCAAGATTGGCATCGTTAGCCGCAGCGGCACGCTTACCTACGAGGCCGTAGACCAGGTTACCAAGGCAGGCATGGGCCAGAGCACCTGCGTGGGTATTGGCGGCGACCCCATCATTGGCTCTCCGCACCTGGAGATCCTGAAGCTATTCAATGAAGACCCCAACACAGAGGGCATCATTCTGATTGGCGAGATTGGGGGCAGCAACGAGGAGATAGCTGCCGAATGGGCAAAACACCATGTAAAGAAACCCATAGTAGGCTTTATAGCGGGCCAAACAGCACCTCCGGGCCGACGCATGGGCCATGCCGGTGCCATCATCAGCGGTGGCCAGGGCACAGCTGCCGAGAAGATGCGCGTAATGGCAGACTGCGGAATAACCGTAGTGGAAAGTCCCGCCGAGATAGGCGTTACCATGGCGCGGGCGCTGGCACGGGTGCGGGCCAACTAGTGTCCGTTCCCCCGCTCTCTATCCGCACCCATCCGTCCATCTCTACCTATGCGTAATCCCAAGTGGGCACTGCACTGGGCTATCCGCCAGGCAGTTGGTGTCTTGCTGCTGGGTGGTTTGGCTGCCGGTGTCCCCCTTTGCAGTACGCAGGCACAGTACTACCCCACCCTGGGGTGGCAGCGGTTTTATGGGCTGGATGGAACAGATAGCCCCACCGACCTGCTGAGGCTGCCAAACGGTACCCTCGTGCTGGCCAACAATCACTACGACGATGCCGGGTGTGCCACGGCGCAACTCATCGGCATTGGCCCCGCAGGCGAGCACCTGTGGCAGCGCGACCTGGGCTGTGGCCTGGTGCACGACCTGTGCCTGAGCAGCGACCAGCAGCATTTCTACTATGCAGGCACTACCCCACAGCACCTGCTGCACCCGGAGCCAAACGCCAATAACGAAGGGCAGGACTACTGGATCGGAAAACTAAGCCCAACGGGCAGCCTGCTGTGGAACAAGGCACTCGGGGGGACCGGGCGCGATCAGGCCTTTGCCATTGCCCCCGATGCCGACCAGGGCATCCTGGTGGCTGGCAGCAGCTGGAGCAAGGACTATGAGGTACCTGCTGGCAGCGGCAAGCTGAACAATGCCTGGATACTGAAACTGGATGCCTATGGGCAGATCCTGCACAGCTTCTGCCTAGGGGGGACCAAAAACGACTGGATAACCGCTGCAACCCGCACAGCCGACGGGGGCCACCTGCTACTGGGCTATACCACCAGCGAAGACCTGGACAACAGCCGAAGCCGAACAAATGGAGACGCCTGGGTGATCAAGCTGGATGCAACTGGGAAAACCAGCTGGCAGCGGGTGCTGAAAGAACCCTACGAAGACGAGCTGTGCGCCCTGGTAGCGAATAGCTACAATGTACTGGCCGCAGTGGGCAGCAGCTTTAACAGCCAGGACTCCCGGCAGTTCTGGTTCGTAAGGCTAGATGAAACAGGCAACCTGCAAACCGACAAAAAATGGGGTGGAAAGGGCATAGAGCAGCTAACTGGCCTAGCCCTATGTGCAGATGGGGGATATATACTATGCGGCTACTCGCACTACTACGACCTGGAAAACAGCTACATCAAGGGCCAGCAAGACCTATGGGTTATCCGCACCGATGCCCAGGGTGAAATCCTGTGGCAAGAAACCTACGGAGGGCCAGACCTGGAAGGGGCGCGGGCGATTGTAGCTACCGAAAACAACTACTATGTGCTGGGGCAAAAGCATAACACCTTTGATGCCAGTGCCCCCAGCCGAGGCATGGATGCCTGGCTGCTCAAGATTGAAGAACAGCCCTGTAGCCAGCTGGTAGCCCGGTTCGAAACCAACCTGGCCAAGCCCAGCATCCCTGCTGGTGCCAGTGTACGATTCATCAACCAAAGCCAGCAGGCCGACCGCTACCACTGGTACTTTAGCGACGGGTCCGAAAGCACCGAGGTTTCGCCCACCAAGACTTTTGCACAGCCGGGTAGCTACACCGTACGCCTAACGGCCTACCGAAACAGAAGCTGCGAAAAAACCTACCTCTACCCCACCCCTATTGTGGTAAAGTAGCGCCGGGTGGCAGGGTCAGCGTCCAGCTCATGGCACTGGGCTTGGCCCGAAAGAGCTGCCGGGTGCGCTGCCAGGTGGCTGCAAACAGCTCGCTCGACCTGTAAGCCTCCAGGGCATCGGCACCCGCCCAGAGGCTAAGGGTGTAGTATGTATCGGGCTCAAACGGATCGGCAGCCACCTCTACATACAGGCAGCCCGGAAATGACTGAATACGAGGCTGCACTTCGTCAAAAATCTCCATAAAGTGCGCTACCCCATCTGGCCTAAACCGAAGTGTAACGAAGCGAACAAGCCTACTCATCCCGCAAATAAAGAATGCCAAAAGCAAAAACCGAAAGAACCAGTAAAATCAGGCTTTGGATTGGCACAACATTCACTTAACATTTGTACTGCATATTCGTACACCACTCAGGAGAAACTCACCCAACCCCTCAACCTCTTTGGCAGCCGCAATCATAGAGCAAGACATCGTCTTGGATGAAATCAACCCCATGGATTTTTATGGGGTGAATAATGGTAATATGGACCTGATCAAGCAGGCCTATCCGGATGTGCGCTTTATTGCCCGGGGTAGCACCCTGAAGACGCTGGGCGAGCCGGGCAGGCTGGAGGTTATCCAGCAGGTCATCGAGTCGATTATACAGGAGATCCGCAAGTTTGGCCCGATAGACCCTATACGGGTGGCCGAGCTGCTGACCTCCACACCCGAAGAACTGGTGGAGCGAGAGCTGGCACCAAACGTGAATGGGGAGGGCATGCTGCTAAAGGGCGTGAATGGTAGCCCCATCCGGGCCAAGACCGATGGCCAGCGCCAGATTGTAAAAAGTGCCGAAAAAAACGATGTGGTGTTCGCCGTTGGCCCAGCGGGCAGCGGCAAAACCTATACAGCCGTAGCAGTGGCAGTGCGTGCCCTGAAGGAGAAGCTTGTAAAAAAAATCGTATTGGTACGGCCCGCAGTAGAGGCGGGCGAAAAACTGGGTTTCCTGCCGGGCGACCTGAAAGAAAAAATAGACCCCTACCTGCGCCCCCTGTACGATGCGCTGGAAGACATGATACCCGCACCCAAGCTGAAAGACTACATTGAAAATGGTACGGTAGAGATTGTGCCCCTGGCCTACATGCGGGGCCGAACCCTGAATAACAGCTTCATCATCCTGGATGAAGCACAAAACGCTACCGAGATGCAGCTGAAAATGTTCCTGACGCGCATGGGCATCGACAGCAAGATTATCGTAACCGGAGACACCAGCCAGATAGACCTACCCAAGCAGCAAAAAAGTGGCCTTGTGCAGGCCACCCGGATGTTCAAAGACGTGAAGGGCATTGGCCTCATCCATCTATCCGAAAAAGATGTGGTGCGCCACGCCCTGCTGCGGAAGATACTGGCCGCCTACAAACTGGAGGAAGAAACGGCACGCAAAAAAAAGGAAGCGGATAAGGACGCATGATCCTGCACGACCATTTGGGACGGAGGGTGGATGTGCCAGCCCAGCCCGCCCGCATCGTGTCGCTATGCCCCAGCCAGACCGAAACCCTCTTTGAGCTAGGGGCGGGCGCGCAGGTGGTAGGCGTAACCAACTGGTGCATACACCCCGATGAGGCTCGGTCCAAAACAGCGGTGGGGGGCACCAAAAAGGTAAACCTAAACCGACTGCACGCCCTGAAGCCCGACCTGATACTAGCTGAAAAGGAGGAGCAAACCCGTGAACTGGTAGAAGCCCTGGCGGCCCACTACCCCGTTTACGTAACCGATGTGCGCAGCCTGAGCGGCGCACGAACCATGATAACAGACCTGGGGCAGATACTGGGCCTAACCGACCAGGCTGCCAAAATGGTACAGGACATAGATAGCCACTGGCGCAGGCTGGCAGGACTGGCAGGGGGCAGGAAAGTACTGTACTTCATCTGGCAGGAACCCTATATGGTGGTGGGGGCAGACACCTATATACACGATGTACTCACGCACCTTGGCTTCCGAAACCTGGCAGCCACCACCTGGCAGGAGCGCTACCCCAGTGCCAGCGTGGAGGCGCTGCAGCAACTACAGCCCGACCTTGTGTTTCTCTCTTCGGAGCCCTATCGCTATACCGAAGAGCACGTGGCGCAATACCGGCAGCTATTCCCAGCGGCAAAGGTGCTGTGGGTGGATGGCGAGATGCTTAGCTGGTACGGTAGCAGGATGCGGAAAGCAGCAGAATACCTGCACGGGCTGATTTCCGGGCTGGGTATCCCGGGGACATAACCCGCATTGGGTAGCAGGAGAAGCCTACCCGGTATGGATGACTCAACGAGGGGGGGGGCCTGATTACTCGGCTTTTGGTTCCAGCTTCAGGCTCAGGGAGTTTATGCAATAGCGCATGCCGGTAGGCTTGGGCCCGTCGGGGAATACATGGCCCAGGTGGGAGCCACAGTTGCTGCACACCACCTCCGTACGCACCATGCCGTGGCTACGGTCCGTAAGCTCAACCACCCTGCCCTGCTGTATGGGCTTGAAAAAACTGGGCCAACCCGTGCCACTATCAAACTTGGTTTGGCTCTCAAACAGTGCCTGATTGCAGGCCCTGCAGTGGTAGGTGCCGGGTCTTTTCTCGGCAAAATATGCGCCCGAACAGGAGCGCTCTGTACCCCGCTGGCGGAGCACCTCGTACTCCTCGGGCGACAGTATCTGCCGCCACTCTGCCTCAGTCCTTTGTACAGGGTATGTACGATCTGGCTGTGCCATGCATGCTTGATTTAGTAATGCGAATAAAAAAACAACGAGCGAAAATGGGACACTTTTCATAACGGACTTGACTCTTGAACCAAGATGGTAACAGCCGAATTCCGCAATTTGTTTCTTTCGAGAACAACAAAGGCAAGACATCAATCATACGGATAAATTTAAACCCGATGCCAGTATCAATACAACACGAAAAAGAAGCTCATCAGGCACGTTAACTTCCTCAGTGAATGTGTAGCTTTTGATTTAGATTATCACTTCCCAGCTTCACTTGCAGTAGGTATACTCCGTGAGCTATAGCTGTGGAAACAGGCAAGTTATACGCGCCAGCCGCTAATTGCATTTGGCTACTCCACACCTCCTGTCCCAAAGCATTCAGGAGTTTCAGGTTAATGGTGGTTGGCCTGGTAATAACTACCGGAATCTGGAACTCACCATTGTTCGGGTTGGGGTATGCATCTCCGATGTGGTTTTCTGCACCCCCATCCCTACTGAGTAGTATGGTATTGCTAAAAATGGCGGCACCATCAAAATCTACCTGCCGAATCCGGTAGTAATAAGATCGATCTAGCAAGCCCTGATCCAGATGGCCGTAGCGCTGTAGTGTACTGCTATTTCCTACGCCATCTATCGTGGTTACCCGCTTCCAGGCTGTTTGTCCCTCTGGTCTTCTTTCAAGCTCGAAATGCTTGTTATTCACTTCACGTGTCGTGCTCCAGCTAAGCTCTGTGCTGGTATTGCCCAGCCATTTGCCCGTCAGGAACAATCCCTCAACAGGGAGAATGGCCGTTCCAACCAGGGTAACATCGAATGTTGCATCCGTGCCAGAAAATCCATCCACGGCAATCATATAGGTTCTATTGGGAAGCAAGTTTCCACCGCCAAAATCATAGCTTACATCGGCAAGGCTCTCAGTGCTCGAACAAAATATCGGGTTGCGATCAGAAGGGGTACAGGGATCTGGCCCGGTAACCTCAGAAATCTCCACCTGAATACCCCTGGTACCAATACTAGGGGCTATGTTTGTAAAATTGATTATTGCAGTACCTCCGGTGGCATCTGTCGTGAAGCTATACCAAACGGTGTTCTCAATAGAAAGACCACCTGAGGGTGTGGAACAACTACTGAAGCTGGGATCCTCGCCAACTGCTGTAGTGGCAATGGTTGTCTGGCTGGTAGTAGTTGTCCCCAGGCGTAGCTCCTGGGCACACACACAGTTATCGTTACAGTTCGGAAAACTAACAAGGTTGGCACGGAGGGTATCGTTCTGCACAAAAAGATCGGACAAACCATTGGGCCTTGCTACCCAGGCCCTGACGGGGGAAGACTGGCGGGGCACACTTACATTCGTAAATGTGTGGGTGTAGGACTGGCCTGCTGCTACATTTAGGCCCGTGAGGGTAATGGTAGTGGGTGCGCCATTTACCTCATAGGTTAAGTCCACCGAGCTGAGCGTGCCTGGTGTGGTACATACCGGCCCATTGTAGCGGAACGTTACATCCAACTCATGCGGGCAGGGACCAAAACAACCAGAAATATTGATGGTCTCCACATCCCGCTTATTATCGATCAACTGAAAATTATCCACTGCAAACTGTACGGGATTGGCAGGGGGGCCGTCAAAACGTGGATCGTAGCGCAAGCGGAACTGTACACAGGCGTTTCCGCTCAAGGCGCACAGGTCATAGGAGACACGCGTCCAGCTAGAAACACTAT
>JAJTIE010000051.1 GCA_021300195.1 Bacteroidota bacterium
ATGCCCAGATGGCGGAATCGGTAGACGCGCTGGTCTCAAACACCAGTGGTGGTGACACCGTGGGGGTTCGAGCCCCCCTCTGGGTACTTTTTTTGTACATGGGGTGCACACTTGCACCCTTTTTTTGTGCAAAAAACGGCCATTTCCTCCTCGCTTGAATAGTCCAAATACAGGTCTTTCTGTAAAGTTGATCGGCCTGTTAACCCCTCCCGAACACTTTCAAAATAGCTTTCTTCCAGCTCTATCTCTCTTACCTGTTGCTTGAATTATTTGTACAGCTAGTCTTCATGGTTTTCATCTTGATTAAAAGAATGTAATTTTCCCTGTCGGGCCTTGCCAGGCTAGCGACCGGATGGGGAAAAGGCCATACGGTATTTTTCAGTTGGCACCGGTCATTCCTACAGGGGAGTAGACCAGTTTAGAAACCCCGCTCTCTCACCTCTAGGCGGTTTCAGCCAGAAAACCCGGGCCGCAGCGCAGCTTGCTGGCCAGGGCATCGGTGGGGCGGATTACACGCCAGAATGGCACTATTGCTGTGATGGGGGTGCCAGCCAGGTATTCGTCCCAAGCACACTCGGCCACTATGCGCAGAAAGATGCCTGTGGTAACTGGGCAGGTGTAGCCTACCCCGTGCTCGGCAGCCAGGTCTTTGCGCAGCTGGGCCGGGGTGGTGTGCTGCCCCGGCTCCAGGTGCCGCAGGTATGCCGCTATCTCGGCAGGAGAGGAGATCAGGAAGGGCGTGTGGGCCGGTATGCCTGCAAAGGGCCTGTCCGTCTGCTTCACCTCCGGCTTGCGGGCAGTTTCGAATTTCTCTTTCCAGCTTTTTGCCATACTACTCAGTTGGATTATCCCCATGCTACGGCCTGGGCCCATGCGTATTGGTGGCTAGCTGCACCTGGGGCGGATGGATCTGTATCGCTACAGATTTGCACTAGCCCTGGGCCGCGCGCTTCTAGGCGCCTGCGTGCTCGGCCTGTGTTTCAAGGCTGCTGCTGGCCAGTGCGCGGTACTTGCCGTAGTACAGGCAGATGGTTTCGATACCCTTCAGGTAGTTGAAGATTCCGTAGTGCTCGTTGGGGCTGTGGATGGCATCGCTATTCAGGCCAAAGCCCATGAGTACAATGGGTACCTTAATTGCCTGGTCGAATGCGGCCAGGATGGGGATGGATCCGCCCTCGCGTGTGGCGATGGGTGCCTTGCCAAAAGACTGGGTCATGGCCTCCACCGCTGCCTGATAGGCGGGGGTGTGTACGTCGGTCAGGTAGGGGTTTCCACCATGGTGGGGGGTTACCTTTACCCGCACACTCTTGGGGGCTATGCGCTCAAAATGCTCGGTAAAAAGGCGCGTAATGGTTTCGCTATCCTGGTGGGGTACCAGGCGCATGCTTATCTTGGCGTGTGCCTGGGCAGGCAGTACGGTCTTGCTGCCCTCGCCGGTGTATCCGCCCCATATGCCATTTACGTCCAGGGTGGGCCGTGCACTGGTCTGCTCCAGGGTGCTATAGCCCTGCTCGCCCCGGGTGGCGGCTATGTTCAGGTGCGCGTTGTAGGCTGCCTGGTCAAAGGGGATGCGCCGGTACTCATTCCGTTCTTCGGGGGTTAGTGCCAGCACGTCGCTGTAGAAGCCGGGTATGGTAATGCGGCCGTTCTCGTCCTTCAGGCTGGCTATCATTTCGCACAGCACATTTACCGGGTTGTCTACCGCACCGCCATACACCCCGCTGTGCAGGTCTCGGTTGGGGCCTGTTACCTCCACCTCCACATAGCTAAGGCCACGCAGGCTGATGCTGATGCTGGGTGTGTCGTTGGCCAGCATGCTGGTGTCAGAGATCAGCACCGTATCGCAGCTTAGCAGCTCGGCATACTTGCTTATCACCTCGGGCAGGCTCACGCTCCCGGTTTCCTCTTCGCCCTCTATCAGGAACTTTACGTTGCAGTCCAGCTTACCCATCTGCATCAGTCCCTCCACAGCCAGCACATGCATATACATCTGTCCCTTGTCGTCGCAGGCACCTCGGGCATAGATCTTTCCGTCGCGAATTTCGGGCTGAAAGGGGTCTGAGGTCCACAGATCCAGGGGGTCGGCCGGCTGCACATCGTAGTGGCCATAGATCATTACGGTGGGTGCCTGGGGGTCTACTATTTTCTCGGCGTACACCACCGGGAAGCCGGAGCCATTTAGCAGCTGGGCCTTATCCATGCCCATTTTCCGGAATTTTCGCAGCAGGAAATCAGCCGCCTGCAGCACATCGTTCCGGTACTTGCCATCGGCACCCACGCTGGGTATGCGCAGCAGGTCGAACAACTCTGCCAAAAACCGGTCTTTATTTTTCTCGATGTATGCAAGTACCTCCTGGTGCATAAGTGTGAGCGCTTAATGATTTGTTACTGAATAGAACAAAGATAGCAAGAAACGCTTATCATTCTTGCACCTCTGGGCCTTTGGGGGGTTCTAGCACCCCCTCCCAGCGGGCAATAACGGCACTGGCCAGGCAGTTTCCCACCACATTGATGGTGGTTCTGCCCATATCCATTAGTTCATCTATGCCTAGTATGGCAAAAATAACATACATCGGCAGGCCAAACTGTGCGGCTGTGCCCATCAGGATAATGAGCGAGGCACGGGGCACACCCGCTACGCCCTTGCTGGTGAGCATCAGGGTGAAAACCATGAGCATTTGGGTAGAGAAGTCCAGCTCCACCCCCGCTGCCTGTGCTACAAACACCGAAGCCAGGGCCAGGTAGAGGGTGGTACCATCCAGGTTGAAGCTGTAGCCAGTAGGCAGCACAAAGGCGACTACGTGGCGCGGTACGCCAAACTGCTCCATCCGCTCCATAGCGCGCGGCAGGGCCGCCTCGCTGCTGGTGGTGGCAAAGGCGATGGATGCAGGCTCCTGCACCGCCCGGAGAAAACGCCGGATGGGTATGCGGGCAATGAGGGCCACCGGCAGCAGCACCAGTAGCACAAAGGCAATGAGGGCCATGTAGAGGGTGGCCAGCAGCTGAAGCAGGTTTTGCAGCACATCCAGCCCCATGTGGCCCACGGTATAGGCCATGGCAGCCCCCACGCCAATGGGGGCCAGGTACATCACCAGCTCTACAAACTTGAACATGGTTTCGCTCAGGCTCTCGCAGAAGCGCAGCATGGGCCTACGCACTTCATCTTTTTTCACAAAGGCGAGGGCTACGCCAAAGAGCAGGCTGAAGATTACAATCTGCAGCACCTGCCCCTCGGCTACCGACTTGGCCAGGTTCTCGGGGAAGATGTGCAGGATGATGTCTTGGGCGGTCTGGCTTTTTGCTACGGGCACTCCGGCATCCTGCTCCTGCATGGCCTGGGGCAGGTGGATGCCCTTGCCTGCCTGCGTCAGGTTGATGGCCCCCAGGCCGATAAAGAGTGCCAGGGTGGTTACCACCTCAAAGTACAGCAGGCTTTTCCAGCCCATGCGGCCCAGCTGCTTCAGGTTGGCATGGCCGGCTATGCCCACCACCAGGGTGCCAAACAGCAGGGGGGCAATGCTGGCCTTTATCAGCTTCAGAAAGGCCTTGCTCACCACCTGCAGGCCCGTGGATGTGGTGGGGAAGTAGTACCCCAGGGCCACGCCCAGCACCATACTGGCCAGTATCCAGGTGGTGAGGTTTCGGCGCTGGATGGCGTATAGCAGCAGCGTAAAGAGCGCCACGCCCTGGCTAAGTACCAGGAGCGTAGCCGGTAGCCCGCCCAGCTGTGTATCTATCAGCAGGAGCAGGGCCGCCACAGCTGCCGTGGCCAGCAGCATCAGTAGTAAGCGCGTGTGTGAGGGCATGGGTGCTAATATAGGGAATGGCCCCCAATGCATCTGGCTTTTGCCAGTGCAATTGCTACCAGTGGGGGGTGTGGCTACCGGGTGTGTGTCCGCAGGTCGATGCCGATGCAGAGCATGTCATCCAGCTGCTCTTGGGTCTGCATCCACTGTTTTAGTTCGGCCTCCATGGCCTGCCTTTGTGCCTCGGCGGGCAGGCTTGCCAGGGTCTCGGTTATCAGGCTACGCAGCCGGGTAGCGGTGTACTTTCGCTGCTGCGGCCCTCCGGTCTGGTCTGTTATTCCGTCGCTAAACAGGTAGAGCAGGTCTGCCGCTTCCATAGGCATCACCGTTTCCTCGTAGGGGATGTCTGGCTGGTAGGGTCCGCCCAGTGCCCGCCGGGTAGCTTTTACCTCGGTTATCTGGCCATCCTTCACTACCCACAGGGGTCTGTTTGCGCCAGCAAAGTATACTTTTCTTTCGGCCAGGTCTAGCTTCAGCAGCGCCAGGTCCATGCCATCCGCAGCACCTGATCCGCCCACATGCTGGTTCAGGCTCCGGCGTATGCCCTGGTCCATAGCTTCCAGGATTTGCGGCAGGCTTTTCATGTGCTTGGTTTGTATATCCAGGTTCAGCAGGCTCTGGCCCAGTGCGGTCATCATGGCACCTGGCACGCCATGGCCCGTACAGTCGCCCAGCGCCACATAGGCCGCCTCGTCTACCCGGGCTACCCAGTAGAAGTCTCCACCTATCATTTCCTTTGGCTTATTCAGCACCCACAGGGGCACGGATAACTCTGCCAGTTCATCGGCCCCAGGCAGCATGGCATTCTGCAGCCGCTGGGCGTACACAATGCTGTCTCGTATATCCTGGGCCTGCTGCTGTATTGTATCCAGGCTACGGGCCAGTTCCTCGTTTTTATCCTGGGTATCCAGCAGCAGGTCGGCTATACGTATTTCGGCCTTGTAGTTCAGCCGTATCTGTTGGCCGATGGTGGCTGCCAGTACCATAAAGGCAAGAATTTGGGTGATAATCAGGATAACGTTTGTTTCCTGTGGCTTCAGGTCGGGCAGCCCTGCCACCACCAGGTAGGGCCGGATGTACTGAAAGCAGAGGAAGAAGATGGCTGATACGCCCACGCCCAGGGCCAGGTAGCGCCACTCGCGGGCATCGAACAGGAGGGTGGGCAGGAGGGAAAATGCCAGCAGCAGCACAATGCCTGGGGGTACATCCAGGCTGAGGGGAGAGGTACGGGCCAGGCTGAAGGAGGCTACCAGAATGGGGGCCAGGGCGATAACCAGCCTGGCCAGCTGGTGGTAGCCCTGCCGGAGCAGTAAAAAGCTGAGGCCAATGCTGATGCCTGCCAGCAGCATGGTACTGTCTTGGGGCAGGCCCAGTACATGGGTCATAACCTCTACCACCAGCACCAGCACACTGAGCACGATGATAAGCCCGGTGGTAATCACCAGCTTGCGCTGCACGTAGTCGGGCATTTCATCCCGAACACCGAAGTAAAGTATGTTTCGCAGGGTCCTTTTCATCCCACAATCTTAGGAGGAAAAAAGGGCTGCTATACTGGTGCTAAATCATTGACTATTTCATTTTTTCTCTACCAACTTAGGCCAGCGAAATGCCCATTAGCAGCATGTCGTCCTGCTGCGCGTAGGTGCCTTTCCAGGTTCGGATGTGCTGCTCCAGCAGGTTTAGTTGCACGGCTGCCGGTTTGCCCTGTAGCTGTTCCTCTATCAGCTTTTGCAGTCCGGCCTGGGTAAATTTTTTGCCATCCAGGCTGCTCAGCTGGTCTGTTATCCCATCTGTAAACAGGTAGAGCGCACTATAGCCCTTGAAGGAGAAGCTGTGTAGCTCAAATTCAACGTCCTGAAGGAATTTTCCGCCCAAGCCCCGCTTAGTGGGCTTTATCTCTTGCACTTTTCCTTTGCTCACTAGCCATAGCGGCCTGTTTGCCCCACTGTAGGTTAGTTTTTTCTGTGCCAGATCCAGGTGTACGAGCGCAATATCCATCCCGTCGTGTGCCGTAGCATACTGCTCGTCCTGGCTTAGCGCCTCCTGTATGTCCAGGTGCAGGCTTTCCAGTATCTTGGCGGGGTTAGTCTGTTGTTTTACGGCCACTTCCTGGTTTATGAGGCTTAGGCCCAGCGCTGCCAGCATGGCCCCCGGTACGCCATGGCCTGTGCAGTCTGCCACGGCCAGGTAGTATCCGTCTTTTGCCTCGTGTAGCCAGAAAAAATCTCCGCCTACTACCTCTCGGGGCTGGTAGTACACAAAGGAATCGGGCGGAAAGCGGGCTAGCAGGTTGTCGTGCGGCAATAGGGCGTTCTTCAGTTTTCTGGCATACTCTATTCCGGCGGTTATGTGCTCAGCCTGGTCGTTTATGATGCTTAGGCTTTGCTTTAGCTCCTCATTCTGTTCCTCCGTGGATTCCAGTATGTGGCTTATTCTATTCTCGGCCTTGTAGTTTATCCATACCAGGCGCGAGAGACAGATAAACAGGGTGGCAACACTTAGCCCATCGATGATGTGCCGGGTAATAATAAACTTGGTAGAACCTACTGGATCAAAGTTTATTTCGTCGGCCTCGAAGTAGGCACGATAGTGATGAAAGCCCAGGAAAACGGCTGCGTTCAGCAGCAGCGCGGCGCTCATGTGCTTCCATTCTCGTGCATCGAACAGAACCGTGGGCAGAATGGTGAAGGAGAGAATGAGCGGTATGCCGATCGGGATGGGCAGGCTTGCGGGGGTTACATAAGCCACACTATTTGCGCTAAGCGCGGTAGGACAAACCGAAAGCAGCCAGCGTGCTACAAGGTGGTGGCCATACCGGTTGAGGATAAAGCAAGGAATAGCCACGACAAGGCCCCGCAGAAGTGGATAATCATGCGTTTGCCCCAGCACCCACTCCATTACCTCAATCACCAGGGTTATGGCCAGTAGTGCCAGCATGATGGAGTTTGTCAGCCGCACTTTTCTGCGCTGATACTCCGCCAGGTGTGCATAGGCGCCTATATTGATGATATAGTCTATTGTTCTCTTCACACAATACGATTAATCACCAAAAAATTACTGGATAAAAATGAATAACCCGAGAATTCGGCAATTTATTACTCAAATATTCGCTGATCGTTCAGCCAGGCGTGGTAGGCACGTGCAGCCTGGTTGTGCTCTGCCAGGGTGCGGCTAAAGGTGTGGTAGCCTACCTTTTGGGCACTGGCACAGAAGTAATAATACGCGTGCTGCTCGGCCCCCAGTACAGCCTCGATGCTGCTTTTCTCGGGCAGGTTAATGGGCCCGGGTGGCAGGCCTGTGTGCCGGTAGGTATTGTAGGGGTTATCTTCGGTGGCTTCTATATGTCGCTTGAGTATGCGCTTGAGGGCAAAGTCGCCCAGGGCAAACTTCACGGTGGGGTCGGCCTCCAGGCGCATGCCCTTGCGCAGGCGGTTCAGGTACACCCCGGCCACACGGGCTTTCTCGCTGTTTCGGTTGGTTTCGGCCTGTACAATGCTGGCTAGCGTCATCACCTCTATGGGCGTTAGCCCCAGGGCTTCGGCCTGTGCCTGGCGTTGGGGGGTCCAGTAGCGGTCATACTCTTTCTTCATGCGCAGCACCAGGTTTTTGGCGCTGGTAGTCCAGTACAGCTGGTAGGTGTCGGGTATAAAGTAGGCCGGTAGGGTCTGCGGGTTTGCCCCCAGCGAATCCAGCAGTCGGGGATCTTTCAGTGCAGCCTGTAGTTCCGCCTTGCTGAAGCGAAATCGGGGGGCTACCGTCTGTGCCCACTCGTCCAGGGTGCGGTGGCTGATGAAGCTGAGTCGAACAGGTTCCTGTAGTCCTGCCCGCAGCATGCGTATCAGGGCCCGGTTGTGCAGGCCGGGCTTCAGCGCATAGCGTCCTGCCTTTGCTTTCTCCAGGTGCATTAGGCCAGCCAGGGTGCGGAACCGGCCCGGGTTTTGCAGGCCTGCTTCCTCCAGTATGGGTATCAGGCTGTCTAGCTGGGTATCTGTGTGCAGGTAGAGCAGCTGTGGCTGCTGCTTGGGCTTCATGCTGGGTGTGTACAGATACAGATAGCCGCCTAGCCCCAGCAAAAGGCCCCCCACTAGCAGCAGGCCAATGAAAATGAGTAGCCCGGTTCTTCTTTTCCGAACCCGGTTCTTCTTTTTGCGCTTTTTTCGGCTCATGGCTGGGTAGAGTTCTGGGGGGGGTGGAACGCAAAAGAGGGTGCTGCCAATCTATTTGTCCTACGAAACTAATACTTATCGGGCAGCTAGGGTAGCTGCCGCAGGGCAGTTTTGGTTTTTAGCTCCAGGCCACGCCTGTAGGGGATGTGGTGGTACCGCAGGGCCGCCCGGTATTCGGCTCGGGCCTTGTCATAGTGGCGCAGGCGTGCAGCATCCTGGCCCAGGTAGTAGTGTGCATAGGCCTGCATCCAGCGTGCCTGGTCTGCTACGGGTGCCACCGCCAGCAGGTAGTAGTGCCTGGCCTGGCTGGGGCTGCTGGCTGCATACAGCCGCCCCAGGCGGTAGTACAGCTCCACCTGTAGGTCTGGGGCCAGCCTGCCCGCGTAGGGCAGAAACGCCTGGGCTGCCGATATGCCCTCGTCGTAGCGGCCAGCATCGTACAGCTGGCGCAGGCGCAGCAGGCCCATCTCCATGTGGCTCATGCGGTGCACGGCATAGCGTGCAGCCCAGTGCAGGGCGTATGCATCCTGGTCAAAAGACGCAGTACTCGACTGTTTCAGGATAGCCTGACACTGTAGCTGCATGGCCGCCGTTTGCCCTAGCAGTGCCTGCGCCTGAGCAATGCCGGCCAGGGCATCCAGCCGGTATAGCGGCCCGGGGCTAAGCTGTAGGAAACGCTGGAAGGCAGCGATGGCCTGCCCGTAGGCATCGGTGTAGAAATAAGCCTTGGCCCGCAGGTAGCAGATGTAGGGCAGGGCGGGCTCGTGCGGCCTCAGCTGCTCCAGGGTGCGCAGGGCCTGCTTGTGCTGGTGTGTTTCTTGCAGGTAGTGGGCGTACACATAGGCTAGCAGGGCCATATCCGGCTGCTGCTGATATAGCTGTGCAATGCGCTGCCCTGGGCCGTGCACCTGGCCTAGCAGGGTACGCTCTGCAAAGTAGCGCACCAGCTCATGCTCTGGCGGCAGCCAGGCAGCCGACTGCCGGATCATCTGTAGGCCGGTGCTCAGGTCTCCCTGCATGCCCATCAGCTTCACCAGCCACTGGTAGCTGTCGGGCACGGCACTCATGGCCAGCTGGATCAGCCCACCTATGCGCTGGGCTTGCGGGTCGGCCTGGCCCAGCTGCTGCACATGCTTGTTCAGCAGCTGCTGGGCTCTTTTCAGTGCCTGGCCGGCAGGTAGCATGCGGCCTGCCGAGGCCAGCACGACGGCCTGTTTCAGCTCAATCTCTGCCGGGTATAGCCAGCGCTTGCTGCCGGCCGGCTTCTGCTCCAGTGCGGCCAGCTGGCGGGCACTGGCCTGTGTGTAGGTGCTGATGGCAGCCGGGCTTTGGGTAATCAGCGCCCGGTAGAAGGCTACATGGTTCTGCAGGTACAGGCGGTCGGCCAGCGCCGGAACCCTGGCAGCATAGTCTTCTGCCGCATTTAGCTCAAGGCGAAAGAGCAGGGCAGAAAACTGTGTGTGCTGGCCATACAGGCTTGGTATGCCCGCCACCCACCCAGGGAGGAGGAGCAACAGGAGCAGGCTGCGGAGGGCTATCCTACTCAGCAGCTTCGGTCTCGCTTTTGGCAGCAACTCGTCGGGTAGTCTTGCGGCGTACACTGGCCTTTTCGTCCTCTACCAGCACGGGCTCTTCCACACCAAAGTAGGACTTGTCTACCAGAATGCGGCCACAGTTTTCGCACACGATCAGTTTTTTGCTCTGCCGGATTTCGGCCTGGCGCTGGGGGGGGATGATGGCGAAGCAGCCACCACAGGCACCCCGATCCATGGTTACCACAGCCAGCCCGTTGCGCATATTGCCCCGGATGCGGCTATAGGCGCGCTGCAGGCGCTTCTCCAGTTTTTCCGAGGCCTTTTTGCTGTCTTCCATCAGCTTCTGCTCTTCGGCACGGGTCTCTATAATAATGACTTCCAGCTCTTTGTTTTTGGCATCCAGGTCATTTTTCCGCTCGTCAAAGGTGGCCTGCACCTCATCCATTTTGGCTTGCTTTTCTTCTATGAACTCGTGGAAGATCTTGATCTTGCGTTCGCTGGTCAGTATCTCCAGGTTGGCTAGCTCAATCTCCTTGTTCAGGGCTTCAAACTCCCGGTTGTTCTTTACCTCATTCAGTTGCCGCTCGTACTTCTTGATGAGTTCCTTGCTCTCGGCTATTACATTCTCGCGGTTGCGGATTTCACTCTTGGCATTGTCTATCTCCTCATGCAGGCGCTCCAGGCGGGTGCGCAGGCCTTCCAGCTCATCCTCCAGGTCCTGTACCTCTTCAGGCAGGCCTCCGCGTATCTGGCGCAGGCGGTCTAGCTGTGTATCAATTCTTTGAAGATCAGCAAGTAGCTGTAGGCGTTGTTCAACTGTGTTTTCCATGGGCTGCTGGCGCGTGTAAATGATACTGGACCGGATTGGTATATACCTCGGACAAATAGGCTGCGAAGTTAAGAAACTTTTCGCGAAAAAAGGCATACAGCATATCCGGTGTATACCGCTCGCTTTCGTAGTGGCCAATGTCCAGGATCATCAGCCGGTCTTCATGGTCGAAGAAGCGGTGGTAGGTAATGTCGGCCGTTATCAGGGCATGGGCACCGGCTTCGCGCGCCGCCTCTATCAGGAAACTGCCTGCCCCCCCGCATACGGCCACGGTCTCCAGGCGGGTAGTTCCGCTGGGCAGGGTATACCGGATGGCCGGGCTGCCAAAGGTGTGCGCCAGCAGGTCCAGCAATTCAGTGGGGGTGTGGGGGCGGGGCAGCTTGCCAATCAGGCCGGCACCTGCCTGCGGCTGGTCTGCCGCCCTGGGGGCCAGTATGCGCGTGCCTGCCAGGCCGATGCGCTTGGCCAACGCGTGGTTTACCCCCGTAGGCACATTATCCAGGTTTGTATGGATGGCATATAGCGCAATGCCCTGCTGGATGGCTGCCAGGATGGTGCGGCTCACATAGTCCGTTCCGTTCAGCCGCTTGCGGGCACCAAACCAGATGGGATGGTGGCTGATGATGAGGTTGCAGCCCTTCTCGGCCGCCTCGGCTACCACAGCCTCGGTACAGTCCAGGCTGAAGAGTACGCCCGTACAGGGGGTGTCGGGCCTGCCTACCATCAGGCCCGTATTGTCATAGCCCTCGGCCAGGTGCAGGGGTGCCCAGCTTTCAAAAGGGGCGATCAATTCGGATATTCGCATCCACAAAAGAAACAAAATAGCAGCCCCGCTGGTCGTTTGGGCACGTTTGGGGGCCGAATAATCGTATACAGGATATGCAAAGCTTCGTCCACATTCTGCACCTTGCACTTGTGTCCACCTCGCTACTCAGTTCTGCGCTAGGCCAGCAGTATTGGGTTCGGTTTTCGGACAAGGGCCCACAAACCCCAACCGCTCAGGTGCTGCCCGAGGCGGTGCAGGGGGTGCTGACAGACCGGGCACTGGCACGCAGGCAGCGGAACCACATTGTGCTTACCCCTGCCGACCTGCCCGTGGCAGCCCACTACCTGGCCGGTATAGCCCCGCACATAGGTAGCCTGCGTGCCACCAGCCGCTGGCTGAATGCAGCCTGGGTGGTGGGGGCCGATGTTTTGGCCCTACAGCGCCTGCCCTATGTGCAGGCCGTGTACCCGGTGCCCATGCAGGGGGCGGGCACCCATGTGGCGGGCATCGCCGGGTGCAGGGCCATACCTGCCGCCCAGGCAGGCAGCATGCAGCGCGAGCATGACTATACCCGCCTCAGCAGCCTGCATGCGGCAGGCCACACCGGCTGCGGGGTACTGGTGGCGGTGTTCGACAGTGGCTTTCGGGCGGCAAACACGAATCCTGCCTACGACAGTCTGTTTATGCAAGATCGGATTATCGCCACACAGGACTTTGTGGCCGATGAGGCGGACGTGTACGAGGACGACAACCATGGGAGCGATGTGCTGAGCCGCATGGCTGCCCTGCTGCCCAACCAGTATGTAGGGTCTGCCCCCCATGTGCAGCTGGCCCTGGCCCGTACCGA
Source organism: Bacteroidota bacterium (assembly GCA_021300195.1). NCBI lineage: Bacteria > Pseudomonadati > Bacteroidota > Bacteroidota bacterium. The sequence goes on from JAJTIE010000051.1 coordinate 11,950, forward strand.
GGATGTGGCCAGCGAAACCCCCGCTGAGCTGATGAACTGGCTGCTGGCAGCCGAGTGGGCCGATGCCCTGGGCGCCGACATCATTAGCAGTAGCCTGGGGTACAATGACTTTGATGGAACTGCCGATGACCTGACCCTGGGCGACCTGGATGGCGAGCATAGCCTGATAGCCCGGGCTGTAGACATGGCTGCTGCCCGCGGCATCCTGGTGGTAAGCAGTGCCGGGAATGAGGGCAATTTGCCCAGCTGGGGCCGCATTACCACCCCCTGCGATGCCGACTCGGTGCTCTGTGTAGGGGCTACCAATTTCACTACCGCACAGATTGCCGGCTTTAGCGGGCGGGGGCCCACGGCAGACGGACGCCTTAAGCCGGAACTATCTGTAATGGGCCAGGCGGTGCCCTACATCAACACCCTGGGTGCACAAACCAGCGGCAGCGGCACCAGCTTTGCCGCTCCCTATGTGGCGGGCATGGCTGCCTGCCTGCTGCAGGCCGCGCCCACAGCCACTGGCTGGCAGCTGCGCCAGGCCCTGATACAGGCGGCCGACCGAACGGCCAACCCCGACAATGCCTATGGCCACGGCAGCCCAAACATGCAGCTGGCACTAAGCTGGCTACAGAGCTGTGTGGCCTTGGGCAACTGTACCCCCACGGATAGACGTGCGGCAGCAGAACCCCTGTTGGCCTCCGTGGGGCCAAACCCGAGCACAGGCTCGCTTCGGGTGCAGCTGGCCAAGCCCGGGCCTGCCAGCTGGCAGCTGCACAGCCTGCAGGGGCAGCTGCTGGCACAGGGACAGTGGCAGGGGGCGGGCATCCAGCTGCTAAGTATGGCGCTGCAGACACCAGGCATCTATCTGCTGCGCCTGGCACAGGGCGGGCAGCTGCAGCACATACGCCTGGTGCTACAGCCCGCAGGCTAGGCGCGGGCATCCGCCCACGCTGCATAGCCCGGCAGAGGTGCGCCAGGCCCTATAATAAAATGGTGCAAGCTAATTTGCAGATAAGCCGTAAGTTTACCCTTGCTTGCAGATGTGAGTCTCTACTAACCTACCTACCCGCATGGAGCAACTAATAAGCCTCTTTAGCCAGGCCGAGACCTGGATCAGCTTTGCCAGCCTATTTGCCATGCTGATTGTGCTGGACATAGACAATGTGATTTTTATCGGTGTGCTCACCACCAAGCTGCCGCCTGGGCAACAGGAGCGTGCACGCAACTACGGGCTGCTTATCGGCGCGGTGATGCGGGCAGGCCTGCTGCTGGGGGTAGACCTCCTGATCCGAAACCAGGCCCCCCTGTTTACCGTGCTGGGGGCGGAGCTGAGCCTGAAGGACCTGATTATGGTGGGTGGTGGCCTCTTTCTGCTTACCAACACCACCCTGGAGATACACAACAAGCTGGAAGGCCCCAAGGGGCCCGCACCCCGGCGGATAAAAATGCAGCTGGGAGGCGTGCTGGTACAGCTCTCGGTGCTAAACCTGGTGTTCAGCTTCGATAGCGTAATCACCGCAGTGGGGATGGCCAAACATGCAGCGGTGATGGTGCTCGCCATCCTGTGCAGCATGCTGCTGGTTTTTCAGTTTGCAGGCAGTGTGGGGCGCTATGTGCAGCGGCACCCTACCATGAAGATGCTGGCCCTCAGCTTCCTGCTACTTATCGGCATGCTGCTGATTGTAGAGGGGATACACCTGGAGGTACCCAAGGGCTATATCTACTTTGCCATGGCCTTCAGCCTCTTTGTAGAGGTGCTGAACCTGAACGTGCGCCGCCGGAACCAATACCGGGATGGGCAGCTCGCGGCTAGC
>JAJTIE010000052.1 GCA_021300195.1 Bacteroidota bacterium
CGGCAGTGCCAGTGGTACTACCACCAGCCTGCAGCTACCCAGCCTGCCCGCCGGCCTGTACAGCGTGCAGATAGCCGGGGCCCGTGGCATCTACAGCGGCAAGCTGAGCGTGCAGTAGGCTAGAGCTAGCCCAAGCTGAATGAGAAAGCCCGCACGGAAGTGCGGGCTTTTTTTGTGCCTCGTGGTGTGTGGGGGACACACCGCCGCGTGCTCGCATATTGTTGGTTTTGATTAGGCGGGAGGGCTCTTTAGTTTGGCCTTCGACTAAGAAGGGTGCACGCCACCCGTAAAAGAGCAAATGCGGATCGATGCGAAATGGCCACTAGGTCAATAGAACAAGCACCCTCGTCCACTATCGCGGCCCATCCATCATCCTGCGCGCCTGTTCGGCATCGGCGGCTAGCTGGGCCTTTAGCTCCTCCAGGCTGTGAAACTTGCGCTCGTCGCGGATGCGGTCTATAAAATCTACTTGCAGTTGCTGGCCGTACAGGTCGCCCTCAAAGTTGAGCAGGTGCACCTCTGGCACCAGGTTTAGGCCGTCTACGGTGGGGCGGGTGCCTATGTTCATCATGCCCAGGTAGGCATGGTGGTGGTAGTGCACACGTACGGCGTATACGCCTGTGGCCGGCAGCAGCTTCTCGGGGCTGGTGGGCAGTAGGTTGGCCGTGGGCCAGCCCAACTGGCGCCCGCGCTTATCGCCGTGCACCACGGTGGCCTGCAGGCTGTAGGCATAGCCCAGCAGCCGCTGGGCTATGGCCACCTGCCCTGTCAGTAGGGCCTCGCGTATGCGGGTGCTGCTTACCTTGGCATGGTCTATCTCTTGGGCTGGTATTTCTTCCACTGCAAAGCCTTTTTCGGCTGCAATTCGCTCCAACAGTGCCAGGTCTCCAGTTCGGTTTTTGCCAAAGCGATGATCGTAGCCTACCACTACCCGCTGGGCGCGCACAGCGTTTAGTAGCACAGCCTGTACAAAATCGGCCGGTTCTAGTTGCGAAAAATCCTGGGTAAAGGGGATAACCAGCAGCTTGTGTATGCCCAGTTCGCGCAGTTTCTCCTCTTTTTCCTGCAGGGTACTCAGCAGCCCGGGTGCTGTGCTGTGGGGCAGGATCTTGCGCGGGTGTGGGTGGAAGGTAATGACCACGGCCTCGCCCTGCAGGCGGTGGGCAGCGGCCAGCACTCGCCGGAGGATTGCCTGGTGCCCAGGGTGCACCCCGTCGAAGGTGCCCAGCGTTACCACGGGGCTGGGGCCAGCCTCATAGTCTCTCAGGCTGCGGTAGATCTTCACCCTGCAAAGCTAAGGATAAGCCCACACATATCGGCTCAAGCTGCGCCATCTTTAGGGCTTAGAAATGCAAAGGGCTCCCACCAAAAATAGGAGCCCTTTGCATTTGGAGGTGGCGATCAGGAAATCCCTCACTGAATATTTTTATTTCGAATTGACCAACCACAAGTGTTCTTTGCTACGAACTCCTTATCGCCAATTTTTTTGGGGGTACCCCATGTACTGCTTTCAATAAGAATTCCAATCTCTTCTATTCCTGAGAATCGCTGCATTTCAGACTGAGGGATTGTAATGCTTTTTGCATCTGGGTTATTTTCTATTGTGACAATTGAAATGGTAGAAGTAGTTGCCGAAAGAGAGATAGCTGAAATAAATACCTGTACAAAGGTACTGCCAAAACTTTTGTCTGCCGTAATGGTAAGCGCTTGATCCGTTCTTATTACAGAGTTTGAATTTAAGTCAAAATTTAAGTCTGATTCCGGCCAGTTTTCGTTTGAAACCTCAAAGGCAGGCAAATCAGCACCACCTGTTGCATTCCACTTTGCAAGCTTGTTTACCAGCCAATCGTTAGGAAAAAAAATTGCCTGCAAACCCAACGAGTATAGTTTAATTGACGAGTCATAGGAAAGAGTTTCACCGCCCACAGTCAGCTCACCAGCATCACCCGTACTTACTATTGGAAAATTTTCTGAGGGTGGCGCAAAGCCTGCAGAATACGAGGTGTCTACTACAATCGTATTCGAACCTGCACCCGGAAACTGCATAACAATCCGATTAACAAACGCCGTATAGGAGTTGCTATAGGGAGCCAGAGTACCGGTAGTAGTGGTAACGGTAGTAGCAGCGGGCTCCGAATCCTCATCTTTCTTGCAGCCGACTAGCAGCAGGCTGATTACAAGGGCATACAGGCTTTTGGTAAGTACAAGTCGTGTCATAATAAGGTGGTTAATTGAAAACTTGGTTAAATATAGAGGAAATAAATTAAATGGCGATTTTTTGTGTATTTGATTAAGGGCTTGGTTGGGTGGCCATAGGCTCCGCTGTTCTTGCACTACAGTGTGTGCTCGGCCGGGTAGCACAGAAAGTACTTGTACACTGGCCTGGAGAGCTGGGCCACCATGCCTGGGTCGCTGGCCTCGGCTATATCGGTCAGGCTACCGTCTTTGCGCAGAACCTGTATGCGGCGTCCCTCGCCGGTGGGGGCATAGGCCTGGTTGCTCAGCCGGGCGGTGTGTACAAAGTAGGCTGCCTCATCGGCATCCAGGCCCAGCCGGGCTTGGCACAGGCTGCGCTGCTCGGCCACCTCGTCTTCGCCAAAGGGCTGGTCTTGCACGCGGATCTTCAGCAGGCGGCGGTGCAGGATGCCCTGGCACAGCAGGCTCAGCACCCTGTCGGGCTGCTGCTGCCAGCGTTTGATGTGGAACCAGATGTCGGTGTCGTCCAGGGCTGTGTATGGGTCGATTAGCTGCTCATCCAGCTGGGCGGGTGTTTCTGGCAGGGCCAGCAGGTGGTGCAGGTTGGGTTCGCAGGGTAGGGGGGCCCCGGCCAGCAGCAGGGTTCGGGCGCGTTTCAGGATGCCGATGAGCATAGCCTCTGCCACCACCGATGCTTTGTGCAGATACACCTGCCAGTACATCAGCCGGCGGGCTATCAGGAATTTTTCTACTGCATATACGCCCTTCTGTTCCACTACCAGCTCTCGGTTAGCTACATTCAGGGTTTTCAGGATTCGGTCGGTGCCCACTATGCCCTCGGCCACACCGGTGAAGAAGCTGTCGCGCGTCAGGTAGTCCAGCCGGTCCATATCCAGCTGGCCGCTCACCAGCTGGTGCAGGTAGGGGGCTGGGTAGCTTCCGGTAAAAATCTGCATGGCCAGCTCTAGCCGCCCGCCGGTTTCGCGGTTCAGCTGCTTCATCAGGGCCAGGCTCATGGTTTCGTGGTGCAGGCCCGGCACCAGCAGGTGCTCCAGGGCATGGCTAAAGGGCGCGTGGCCTATATCGTGCAGCAGGATGGCCAGTTGGGTGGCTTCATACTCTGCCTCGCTGATGTACACACCCTTTTCGCGCAGGCTGCGCAGGGCCTGGCTTACCAGGTGGTAGGCACCCAGGGCATGGCTGAAGCGTGCATGGGTGGCCCCCGGAAAAACCAGGCTGCCCAGCCCCAGCTGCTGGATACGCCGCAGCCGCTGCAGGTAGGGGTGGTCTGCCAGCTGTAGGGCCAGGCCCCTGCGCACTTCTATGAAGCCGTGGATGGGGTCGTTAAACAGCTTGGCAGCTGGGGGTGCAGGCATGTTTTGCGGCGTGGGTGGTGTCTAAAGTTATTGGGTTTGGGGGTTCCCGGCATCTAGCAGCCGGTAGGGCACAAATACAAAGTGGAAGAAGCCCGGGTCGGCTATCAGGAAGGCCCGCTCGGTGGGGTCCGTATAGGCCCGCCGGAAGTCGGCCAGGCGGGCACCCTCCAGTACGCCCTTTTTCACCAGCTCTTCCAGTATGCTGGCGTTATAGTCCCAGCCCAGGGCATATTCCGCTTTGTTGAAAATGGGCACGCCCAGGCCCACAGGCTGTGTGTGCGCCACAAAGATGGGGAAGCGCGTTACCCGGTTCTTCAGGCTCTCCAGGGCTATGCGCTCCAGCACCAGGCCTATCACGGCAAAGTCGGCATACAGGGCCCGTAGCAGCTGCTGGTCAGTCTCCGGGTTTTGGCTAAGCGGTTCCATCTTCCCAGTCTATATCCAGTTTATTGGGGTCGCCCAGGCCCTCGCGCAGCAGCACAGGGTGCTCCTCGTCGCTCAGGTCCACAATGGTGCTGGGCACGTTGCCCCCATAGCCGCCGTGTATTACCAGGTCTACCTGTTTGCCAAAGCGTTCGTGTATCAGCTCCGGGTCGGTGCGGTATTCCAGGATGTCGTCCTCGTGCTTTAGCGAGGTGGTGATGAGCGGGTTGCCCAGCTGGCGCACCATTTCGGTTACGATGCCATTATCCACCACCCGTATGCCTATGGTTTTGCGGGGGCTTACGCTGAAGTGCGGCAGCTTTTTGCCCGCAGGCAGGATGAAGGTATAGGGGCCGGGCAGCACCCGCTTCAGGATCTTGAAGGTGGTATTGCTTACCTGTCGGGTGTACTCCAGTGCCTGGGCCACATCCTGGCATAGGATGGTGTACTGAAAATCGCGGGGGTTGATATGCTTCAGCTGGCACACCCGCTCGATGGCTTTCTTGCTGAATAGGTCGCAGCCCAGGCCATACACCGTGTCGGTGGGGTAGATAACTACGCCCCCGGCCCGCAGCTGCTCTACCACCTGCCGGATGTGGCGCGGTGCCGGATTATCGGGGTAAATGCGTAGCAGCATGGTAGAAAAGTGTGAATACAAGCGGAGCTGTGTACTAGCCTCGATGGATAGTCTGCCTTTTCCCTTTCCACAAAGGTACCCAAAAGTTTCGTTGTGCGGACATGGGGCCTATCTTCCTTGTAGCGTTGCCCATGCGAGCCATTCCCCCATTTTGGGGCGAGATATCCCCCCCGTGCATGAACTTTTGGTGAAATCTACTTGCCTTATTGACACAAGGCAGGGATTGTCCCTATTTTGCTATACTCAAAAAGAACATGAAGCACCCCCGGCTTGCCCTCCTGGCCCTGCTGCTGCACGCAACCCTGCCCGCCCAGGCCCAGCCCACCATCGAGTGGGATAAGACGCTGGGGGGAAGTGGTTGGGATGAGCTCCTTTCCCTACAGCAGACTGCTGACGGCGGATATATACTAGGGGGATATTCTGGGTCAAATGCAGATATATCCGGAGGGAAAAGCGAAAACAGCCGGGGCAGCTACGACTACTGGGTGGTAAAACTGGACGCAAACGGCAATAAACAGTGGGACAAAACACTCGGCGGAAGTGGGGGGGATCAGCTCTTTTCCCTGCAGCAAACGGCGGACGGCGGCTATATACTGGGGGGATCGTCCTGGTCTGCTGCAGATATATCCGGAGGGAAAAGTGAAAATAGCAGAGGCGAGCGGGACTACTGGGTGGTAAAACTGGATGCCAACGGCAGCATACAATGGGACAAAACCCTGGGCGGAAGTGCAAACGATGAGCTCACTTCCCTGCAGCAGACCGCCGATGGCGGCTATATCCTGGGGGGATGGTCTGAGTCTGATGCGGATATAGCCGGAGGGAAAAGCGAGAATAGCCGGGGTGTATCGGACTACTGGGTGGTAAAGCTGGACGCAAACGGCAAGAGACAGTGGGACAAAACACTCGGCGGAAGCGGAGAAGATGTGCTGAATTCCCTCCAGCAGACGACCGACGGCGGGTATATACTGGGGGGATGGTCTTTGTCTAATGCAGATCTTGACGGAGGGAAAAGCGAAAACAGCAGGGGATTCTACGACTACTGGGTGGTGAAGCTGGACGCGAACGGCAAGAGAGAATGGGACAAAACACTTGGCGGAAGTGGTGTGGATGGGCTCACTTCCCTACAACAGACCAATGACGGCGGGTATATCCTGGGGGGAGGGTCTTCGTCTGCTGCAGATATATCCGGAGGGAAAAGTGAAAATAGCAGAGGCGAGCGGGACTACTGGGTGGTAAAACTGGATGCCAACGGCAGCATACAATGGGACAAAACCATGGGCGGAAGTGGTGAGGATTACCTCTCTACGCTTCAGCAGAC
>JAJTIE010000053.1 GCA_021300195.1 Bacteroidota bacterium
CTGCAGCAGACCACCGACGGCGGGTATATCCTGGGGGGAAGGTCTTGGTCTAATGCGGATATAGACGGAGGGAAAAGCGAAAACAATCGGGGCTTATCTGACTACTGGGTGGTAAAGCTAGGCTGCGAGACATCCCCCCCACTTGTGAACCTGGGCCCCGATCGCCCCCTTAGCTGTGCCGCGCCCGATACCCTGCGCACCTATTACGCCCCCACCCTCAGCTACCGCTGGTACACCCTGGCGGCAGGGGTAGAAGATCCAGTACCGGGCGCTGCCAGCCACGAGCTGGAGGTACTTGCGCAAGGAACCTACATCGTAGAGGTAGAAAACACCTGCAACCTCATTAGTCGCGATACGGTGGTGGTAGGCCCACCCGCTGCGCCCCCCAAGCCCACCCTTGGCCCCGACCGCCCCTGGTGCCGCTGGACAGACCAGAACGCCAACGCCCCGACCTACCCCCCCGCAGCCGGTAACCCCAGCCTGGTGGGGCCCGCTGGCAGCAGCTACCGCTGGTGGAAGAATGGGGTGGAACTGACCGACCAGACCAACCGAGTGCTTAGCATAAACGAAACGGGCACCTACGTGCTGGAGGCAAGCACTGCCTGTGGCACCAGCCGCGATACCGTCGTCCTCACCCGCTACGACGAGGTGCAGCCCTTCAGCCTCACCAGCACCAGCGAGCCCCGCCTCTGCCCCGGCGAAACCCAAACCTGGGTAGGCCCCAGCGGCGACTTTGCCTACACCTGGGAGTGGGCCCGAAACCCCGACTTTAGCCAAGTGATTGCCACCACCCGGCAGATTGCCCTCACCCAACCCGGCACCTACCGCCTGACGGCCATCGACAGCTGCGGCAACTATTACCGCGACTCAGTTGTCATCACCCAGCAGGCAGACCCCAGCACCCTGAGCCTCAACCTGCCGCCCCTGTACGACCGCTGCATCCAGCAGGGCCGTCCCCTGCAGCTGCCCGCCGACCTCGGGCTGGCCTACCGCTGGACCAGCGAAGACGGCACCCTGCTGGGCGAAAAGCCTGTGTTTATGCCCCCGAGCGGCCAGGGCGGCACGCTGACCCTCGAGATCAGCGACCGATGCGGCCGCAGTGCTACCGCCCAGGTAGAGGTCATCGACCCCGAAGCCTCGGCCGTACACCGCTGGGGCACGGCCTTCAGCCCCAACGCCGACGGCCTGCACGACACCTACCCCCCAGCCAGCTATCTGGACGGTGCCTACCGCCTGCAGGTATTCGACCGCTGGGGCCAGCAGGTGTATGCCGGCAGCGAACCCTGGCGCGGTACCGACGGCACGACGGACCTGCCCGAGGGGGCGTATGTAGTGCTGATCCAGGTGCCGGACTGCCAGGGTGGCACGCGCGAGCTGATCCGTACACTTACGGTTATCCGGTAGGGGGGGGGCGTTTGTGCCCTCAGGCAAGCCGGGAGATTTTTGCTTTGCCCTCCTCACGGGGTGCCACTACAGCGACTTGCGTAGCCGCGCCACAGGTATGTTTAGCTGCTCGCGGTATTTGGCTACGGTGCGGCGGGCTATATCGTAGCCCTTTTCAGCCAGCATTTCCGTCAGCCGGTCGTCGCTCAGTGGCTTCAGCCGGTCTTCTTCGTCTATCAGTGCCTGTAGCACCTTTTTTATTTCGCGGGTACTTACCTCATCTCCGCTCTGGGTGGTTACCCCCTCGCTAAAGAAGAATTTGAGGGGATAGATGCCGTATTCGGTTTGGACATATTTGCTGCTGGCCACCCGGCTCACGGTGCTGATGTCCATGCCTATTTCATCGGCTATGTCCTTCAGGATCATGGGCCGCAGGCAGCCCTCGTCGTCTTCGTTCACGAAAAACTCGCGTTGCTTGTCTATAATGGCTACCATGGTGCGCAGCAGGGTTAGCTGCCGCTGCTGTATGGCTTCTATAAACCAGTGTGCGGCCTCTATCTTCTGCTTCACAAAGCTGAGGGTCTCTTTGTCGGCCGTGCTCATCTTCTTTTTGTCGGCCCGGTCCATGTCGCCCAGCATCCGGATGTAGCGGCGGTTTACCCGCAGCTCGGGTGCATTTTTCTGGTTCAGTTTTACATCTACCTCGCCATCCACCACGCGTACAATATAGTCGGGTGTAATAATCTGGCTGATGCCCACGGCAGCGGTGCCTCCGGGCTTTGGGTTTAGGCGGGTAATGAGTGTGTAGGCTTCCTTGAAGAGTGCGCTGCCTGCACCGGTGCGCTCCTGTATCTTGTCCAGGTGTTTTTTGGTAAACTCATCAAAATACGTGTCTACAATGCTGCGGGCCAGCACCACCTCTGGGCTACTGGGTCTGCGCTGTAGCTGCAGGCTCAGGCACTCTTGCAGGTCTCGGGCTGCAATGCCGGGCGGATCCAGCGTCTGCACCAGGTGTAGCACTGCCTCCACCTCTGCATCCTGTACGGTGTAGCTGTAGCGAAACGCCAGGTCGTCCGTTATGCTGGCAATAGGCCGCCGGAAGTATCCGTCCTCGTCTATATTGCCTATTATCTGCTCGGCTATCATCCACGCATGGTCGTCCAGCACCTTCATGCTTAGTTGCCGGCGCAGTTCGTCATACATACTGTAGCCCTGCACCATCGGGGTTTCGTATCGCTCCTCATTGGGGTCTGTAGCCTGGCGGGTTTTGTAGGCGTAGTCTTCCTGTTGGTTCACGTACTCGTCCAGGCTCAGGTCTTTGTTCTGCTCATAGTCGGGTTCGGCCTCGGTAGGCTCATCGGCGTAGGGGCCCTCGGGCTGCTCTTCGGCCAGGGTACCCGCTTCCATCAGGGCAGGGTTTTCTTCCAGTTCCTCCTGTATACGTGCTTCCAGGGCTGTGGTGGGTATCTGTAGCAGCTTGATAAATTGAATCTGCTGCGGGCTGAGCTTTTGTAGCAGCTTTTGATGTAAGCCTTGCTTGAGCATGTGTGAAAAATGGGCAATGTGTGGTATAGCAGGGCAGGCACCCTGCATTACTCCGGGGGCTGGGCGCACCCAAGCCGCGCCTCGGTGTGATACGAATATAACACAAAAATCGCGCCAAGGTTTGCGCCTGTCCGGGGGTTTTGCGCAAAAACTAGCGGATGGTTACTCGTCTATGCGTATCAGGCTGCCCTCCGGGTAGGCCACCTGCTCCAGAAACAGGCCTTCGGGTGGGGCTGCAGGGCCTGTTCGGCTTCGGTCTTTTGCCTCTATGGCGGCCCTTAGCTCATCCAGGTGCATGCGGCCCCGGCCTACTAGCAGCATGGTGCCCACCAGGGCGCGTACCATACCCCGCAGGAAGCGGTTGGCAGCCACGGTGTAGGTCCACAGCCCAGGGCCATAGTGCCAGTCCGACCGTAGCAGCGTACACAGCGTGGTCTGGTTGTTTCCCCCGCTTTTGCAGACGCTGGCAAAGTCGGTGTACTGCATCAGGCAGGCTGCAGCCTCGTCCATGGCCTGTGTATCCAGCGGGCCGGTGTGCAGCAGGCTCTGGCCGCGCAGGTGTGGGTTTTTGGTGCGGCATATCTGGTAGCGGTACTGCCGCCGCGTGGCATCGTAGCGGGCGTGCAGGCCGGGGTTAGCGGGGGCGTATAGGCCCTGTATGCCTATGTCTGCCGGCAGCAGGCAGTTTAGCCGGTACACCAGCCCCTGCTGCTGGCCGGGGCTTAGGGGTAGGGGCTGGTCCCAGTGTGCCCACTGCTGGCAGGCGTGTACGCCTGCATCGGTGCGGCCGCTGCCCACCAGCGCTGTGGGTTGCTTCAGCAGCATGGATAGGGCTGCTTCCAGGCGTTGCTGAACGGTGGTGCTGCCGGGCTGTGCCTGCCAGCCATGATAGGCCCCTCCATCGTAGGCCAGCTGAATGAAGTAGCGCATGAGCAAAGATAGCAGCCCAGGCCCGGCCGTACCGGGCTGGCAGTAGCCAGATTCACAGAAAATTCACGACCGTTTTTTTGGAATACGCGCCCCTTAGCTGGACTTTTGTACAAGGGTATTTGGGCCGAGCAGGTGTCTCGTTCGCTTCAGATCTCCCCTTTCTGCGCAATACCATCTAACCGTCTATTTATCATCTATTTATGAAACAGTTTTTACTTCTGTTCGCCTGCCTCCCGGTACTTAGCTGGGCGCAGCAGGACTCTGTGCTGGCAGGTTCCACCCATGCCAATGACGTGTACTATAGCCTGGAGAACGGATCGACAGCGGCAACCACCGTGGCCGGAAACAACTGGGACCTGATGCTGACCGCTGTGGGTAGAGAGATGGGGGTGTATATCAATACGGTATACGGCGTTAAGCTATGGAAGCCCTTTGTAGACACGGCCAACGTGAACTGGGCAAACATGATAGACACGGTGGGCAAGCTGACCGAAGCCCGCCGCCTGCGGAACGACTACTACACCACCCAGGGGGGCAGCTATATAACCGGTGCTTTTAACACTACGCGGAGCCCATCCAGTTTTGTGGCCAGCCAGGGCATATTTACAGACCTGGGCTGGGGTTCCTACAACCCCCAGACCCGCACTACTACCGGAGACTCTATTTATGTGATAAAAACACGCAACAACGATACCCTGAAGCTGAAGTTTGGTGCCTGGAGTGGGCTGAACGATGTACCCATCAGCATTGCCCGCCTGAACGGAACCAATCCCCAGAACCTGACCCTGGACCGAAGCACCTACTCCGAGAAGACACACTTCTTCTTTGATTTTTCCACCAATGCTGCATTTAGCCGCGAGCCCAATAAGTCAGATTGGGACCTGCTTTTCACCCAGATCGAGGATGTGGTGGCACCTAATACCTACTACCCCTTTGCCACCGTGCTTACGAAGAAAGGCCTGCGTGTAGCCGAGTATGTGAATAGGACAAACAGGGACACGCGTACGGATACCACTGGCATGGCCTTTACCACCAGCCCCATGACCATCGGCCATGACTGGAAGTTATTTACGCCTGGTGCGCCTGGTGCGCCTGGTACTGGCTGGAGCTACGACGATAGCACCGCCTATTTTGTAGAAGATGCCGGTAAAGACGTATGGCGCATTGTATTCACCTTCTACAGCCAGGGTAAGTACAAGTTCAACAAGACGAAAGTGATAGACCGGATTACCAGCCGTGGCCAGGCTACGGCCGATAATGGCCTGCTCAGCTTTGGAGTAGGGCCAAACCCCGCCACCAGCTATGTGGATGTAGTGTATGAGCTAAGCCAGGTGCAGGGCCCGGTGCGCCTGCAGCTGCTAGACCTGCAGGGCCGCGTAGTGCAGGGCTATAGCCTGGATGCCCGTGCCGGTTTCTTTAGCCACCGCATGGCGCTGGATAATGTGCCCAACGGCTTGTATCTGCTTCAGCTGCAGAATGGTTCCTATCAGGCTAGCAAGCGCATCGTAGTTCAATAGTTATTGTTTCACAGGTTTTGATGGTTTACCGTTTTGTTTTCCACCTCCCTTTTCTGTGGTTGTGTGCATCCGCACAGCAGCTGCAGTTCATTGTGGAGGAGGACGGACAAAACGTACCGCTGGTAGGCGCCATTGTGCGCTACGCCACCCTGGCCGGGCCTCAGGCAGGTGTAGAGCAGATCGCCCTGACCGACTCCATAGGGCTGGTGTCCTTTACCGGAGACTATTCCGTACAGTTTGTTTTATCCGCCTATGGCTACCTGCCCGTGCAGGATACCCTGCCTCCTGGCGAGCTGCGCACCTACCTGGTACAGGCCGACCCCCAGGTGCTGGGCCCCATTGTGGTAACCCCCCTGTATGGCGAGCAGTACGCACACCAGGCCGTACAGAAAATCCAGGTCATCCAGCGAGACCGTATAGAGGCGCAGGGTGCCGTAAATCTGGCCGACCTGCTATCCAACCAGCCAAACGTACAGCTCCAGCGGGATAACATCCTGGGCACCGGGCTAAGCCTGCAGGGCATGCCCGGCCAGCATGTGAAGATCCTGATAGACGGCGTGCCCGTTATAGGGCGGCTGAATGGAAATGTGGACCTAAGCCAGATCAACCTGAATACGGTGCAGCGGGTAGAAATCATAGAGGGCCCCATGTCCGTAATCTATGGCACCGATGCCCTGGGTGGGGTTATCAACCTGATTACCCAGGTACCCACCGCAGACTCTAGCCACACCGATGGCCGCCTGCGTGGCTACTACGAGAGTGTGGGCCAGTATAACCTGGATGGCGGGCTGACTACCCAGCAGGGCCCCTGGCAGCTAAGCGCCAGCGCGGGCCGAAACTTCTTTGCCGGATGGCGCCCCTCCGGCTGGGGAGACAACCGCAGCCACCAGTGGAAGCCCAAAGAACAATACTTCGGCAACCTGTCCGTAACCCGAAGATTCAAAGACCTGAACCTGAGCGCAAACACGCAGGTATTCGACGAAACCCTTTACAACCTTGGCAGAGTGGTAGTAACGCCCCAGTTTGCCCGAGCAACCGACGAACTTTTTTATACCCGACGCGCCAGTGGCGGTGTAGTACTGGATGGCTACGTGGCCGAGAATCGGCACCTGAATGTAGTGGCCAACTACAACTATTACCGCCGCCGTCGCGAAACCCTCATCAAAAACATGGTAACGCTGGACGAAAGCCCCAGCCCAGACCCCACCACACAAGACACTTCTCGCTTCGACCTCTACACCCTGCGTGCTGTATACAGCCAGCGCGTGCCCCAGGCAAGGCTGAACTATCAGTTTGGCATGGATGTAAACACGGAAGTAGGCACGGGTAAGCGCCTGCTGGATGAGCGCCAACAGATAGGGGACTATGCGGCCTTTGTGACGCTGCAATACAAAGCCAGTACCCGCCTACTGCTAAGCCCGGCCCTGCGCATGGCCTACAACACACGCTATGCTGCCAGCCCCATACCCAGCCTGAACCTGCGCTATAGCCTGAGCGACCGAACCACCCTGCGTGCTAGCTATGCAGCCGGCTTTAGAGCCCCTACGCTGAAGGAGCTTAATTTTTTCTTTGTAGATCAAAACCACAACATACGGGGAAACGAAAAGCTGGAGGCCGAGCGAAGCCACAACCTGAGCCTGCAGCTGGTGCACGACTGGCGGATACGCAAGGGCCTGCTGACCCTGGAGGCCTCCGGCTTCTACAACCAGGTGAAAAACTGGATAGAGCTGGCTCAGGTAGACCCTACTACCTCGCTCTACACCTATGTGAACGTGCGCGACTACTACACACACGGTGCCAACCTGGGGGTTACCCTACAGCGAGGCAACGCCTCGGTTCAGCTGGGGACCAATGTAACGGCCCGATACAACTTTGTGCAGGCTGCCAATACGCCCGACTACTACTATGCCCCAGGCGTGCAGCTCAATCCTTCCTATCATTTCCGCCAGATCGGCCTGCGGGTATCGGCATTCTACAAGTACAATGGCCGGGTACTCAGTGTGGTGCTGCTGGAGCAGAGCGGACGCGAGGAAATCCAGCAAAATTTTGTGGACGCTTACCATACCCTGGACCTGACCCTGACCAAGAGCCTGTGGAAAAACAAGCTCCAAATCGTATCGGGTGTGAAGAACGCCCTGGATGTAACCCAGGTAAATGCGAACCAAACCGGGGGTGTGCACAGTTCGGGTAGTACCGCCGTGCCCATCTCTTACGGTCGCTCTCTATTTTTATCAGCCCAAATCTCTCTATGACATTTCCTTGCTCACGGTTCCTACTCGGCGCATTGTTCCTGCTGCTGGCCACTGCCTGTGTACCCGAGGATGAGGCCGTAACCCTGCCACCTGTGTCAGACTCACTGGTGGTGACGGAACTGGAGATGGGAGCCGAGTATCCTAACCGAGTATACTTCGACCTGGGCAGCCAGGAGGCCACAGTGGTGCCGAACAAGACCTATGACCTACAGCTGGAATCGAGCCCCGCTGGCGATATGCTCTATGTGAACACGGGGAAGCAAATACGGGTATTAGCCGTAACACAGATTGTTGAGTCGGTGGATTC
The DNA here is from genome assembly GCA_021300195.1 of Bacteroidota bacterium. Classification (NCBI taxonomy): domain Bacteria; kingdom Pseudomonadati; phylum Bacteroidota; species Bacteroidota bacterium. Next base: position 7,935 of record JAJTIE010000053.1, read on the forward strand.
CAGTGAGGGCGGTACAGGGGTAGTATACGGTCCGATAGACCCGGCACTGGTAGTGCAACATATCGTGGCCCCCATACCTGAGTATACGTTTGTTCCCGACAGCCCAAGCCTGAGAGCTGACAGCGTTGTGTTCAGAGACTGGCAGACTGGCAACTTCCTGTACGTGCTACAGCGCGGGGTACGCACACCCGGCTTCGACTGGGATAAGCTGATGTATAAGCTCAAGGTAATATCGGCAGATGTCGATAGCTGGACGATAGAATGGGGACCCCTGAATGCCACGTTGCTTACACGAACGGTTATCCCCAAGGACAAGAGCCGTAGCTTTACCTACTTCAGCTTTGATAACGGTGGCCAGGTTGTACAGGTAGAGCCGCCCAAAAAAGATTGGGACCTCGTTTTCCAACAGTACAGCCACATTTTCACTACCGAACCGGTAAACTCCCCCTTTCGAAACTATGCGGTAACAGGGGCGATTGCCAACCTTAGTCAGGGCGTGCAAGCCCTGCGCATGCATACCCAAGACCTGCCCTGGGAGGAGGCCAGCCTGGCAGATGCACAAGGCCGTATGCTGAGTGACAAGGCGGATGAGATTGGCTTCGATTGGAAGTCGTACGACATACAGGATTCCTTTTTTACCATTATCCCCGATGTATACTACTATATTCGGGATACGGATGGTACGTACTACAAGCTTCGCTTCCTCGATTTTTACGGCTCTGATGGTGTAAAGGGCAGCCCGCTGTTTGAGTATAAACAGCTAAAATAGTAGCCAGCTAGCAGCCCTCGGCCCTGGCAGGTTCCCTGCGCAGGGATGTGGTGGCCAAGTGCCAGCGTTCCAGGCTACAGCCTCCGGCGATAAACCGTTTCAGGCACATGATACAAGACCTGTATGCCCTGCTCGAGGAGAAGTACCGGCAGTACAATTGCCCCGGCTTTATTGCAGACGACCCCATTTCTATCCCCCATCAGTTTCGTAACCGGGTGGATATTGAGATCGCCGGTTTCTGGGTAGCCACCCTGGCCTGGGGGCAGCGGCGCACCATCCTGCGGTCTGCCCAGCAGCTCATGGGCCTCATGGGGCACGAGCCCCACCGCTTTGTACTAGCAGCCAGCGAGGCCGAGCAGGCCCAGCTGGATCATTTTGTACACCGCACCTTCAATGGTATAGATGCACGCTACTTCCTGCGTGCCCTGCGGCACCTGTACACTACGGCGGGTGGCCTGGAGGGCGTATTTCGTGCGGGTGTGCAGCCCGGAGCAACTACCCTGGCGGGCGGTATCCGGCACTTCTATCAGCAGTTTTTTGCACTGCCCGGGGTGCCCCCGCGCACCCGCAAGCATGTGCCGAACATAGACAAGGGGGCGGCAGCTAAGCGCCTGAATATGTACTTGCGCTGGATGATACGCAAAGACAAGCAGGGGGTAGATTTCGGCCTCTGGGACCTACCTCCCCGCCTGCTGCTGTGCCCGCTGGATGTGCACACTGGCCGGGTGGCCCGCCACCTGGGCCTGCTACAGCGCAGGCAGGATGACTGGCGGGCCGTGTGCGAGCTGACCGAGGCCCTGCGCCAGCTGGACCCCGAGGATCCCGTGAAGTACGACTTTGCCCTGTTTGGCCTGGGCGCAGCCGAGGGCATGCGCTAGCCAGCTGCCCCAGGCATAGCTGCAGTTGTTGCGAAAAACAACCCTACTTCCCATCTTTAGGTATGCCTGCCATGAAGATAGTGGGCACGGGCCCAAGGCCCCTGCTGCTGCTACACCCCTACCTGGTGCCGGGGGTCCTGTACGTGCCGCTGGTGGCAGGCTGGGCCGCGGCCTACACCTGCTACCTCCCGGATTTCAGGGGGTATGCCAGCCGCGCCGACGAACCGGGGCCCTATACACTGGCGCAGTATGCCAGCGATGTAGCCCTGCAGATGTAGCAGCAGGGGGTAGAGGCCTACGACGTGCTGGGGGTAAGCATGGGCGGGCTGGTGGCCCAGCTGCTGGCACGGCAGCAGGCCTGCCAGGTGCAGCGGCTGGTGCTAGCCTGCACCTATGCCTATAAGCCCCGCACGCTGCGCGAAAAAGCCCAACGCATGGCCCTGCCCAGGGCGGTGCGCCGCCTGGGTGGGCGCGGCCTGGCACGCATCCTGTATGCTGAGCTGCGCAAGTATGGGCAGCCCCGGCTACAGGATGTTTTGCCCCTGCGGCAGCTGCTAGAGCAGACCCGCACAGAAGTGCTGCTGGAAAACGCCCGAGAGCTATTCCACTTCGATGCGCGGCCCTGGCTACCCCAGCTACGGCAGCCTACCCTGGTAATAGCCGCAGCGCAAGACCGGATGGTGCCCCTGCACCACGGCAGGCAGCTACAGCGGCTCATCCCACAGGCCCGGCTGGAGGTAATAGGCGGTGCTGCACACCTGTGCTGCTACACCCATGCAGGCCAGTTCTGGCCCGGGGTCTTCCGCTGGCTTAGCGCACAGGCATAAGCAGGGCACTCCAGTCGCGCACATACCACCGCTGCCCGCTGTACCAGCAGGATGGGCCGTGGGCTGCTGGTGCCACTGCTTTTCAGCAAAAACTGACCCTCCTTGGCATCTGTCATCTTGCTCCGCAGTATCACCAGGGTGTAGGGTGGGGCAGGCAGCGCGTAGCCTGCGTCGGGCTGGGTGCCCTGTATGTAGCTGTGCACAATAGGCCGCTGTAGCTGCGCATGCAGCAGGCTCAGGTCCGTACGTTTCAGGGTATAGCCTCCGGGTGCTTTGGCGTCTATCTGCAGTAGCTCGGGGTCTACCAGCTGGGTCAGGGCTTGCGTGCCAGCGGCGGCATCCTGCGTAAACAGGTGCAGCGCCGCTATGTATAGGGCAATAACATCCTCGGGCTGCGTGCCAGCGGCCCGGTAGGCCGCTGCAAAGTCCGCATAGCTTTCGGGTAGGCGTGCCAGTGTTATCTCGGCATACACGGTGTGCTGGGCACCGGCGGGCTGCGCAGCCACACCCACCAGGCCAGCGAACAGCAGAACCCTGTACAGACGCATCATCCTCCAATATACGGAGGTGGAGCTACTTGTGGGAATGACGGAAATAAAAAAGTTGGGGGACTCAAGCCATGTAGGCGAATCAACCCCAACCCTTGCTCTTTCTTGTGATGCAGTAAAGATACTACCTGGCTACCCAGCTGCCCCATGGGGTGGCCTGAACCGTATGAATAGCCGACTGAACGGTATGGAAGGGCACCTGAACGGTAATTGCGACGGCTCAGCACGCACAGCCGCGGGTCTTTTCTTTTCAGGGAAGGCATGCGGATGGCGAAGCCGCAGGCCAGCGCGGGGCACTGCGGACTCGCACCCTGGCGCCTGGGTGCCCGATTCTCTTTTTTGGGACAGGGTATAGCCTGTTTGTTCAAGCCTGTGGCCTGGGCCTATAGGCAGCATGTAGGGTTGGGCAGGCCTAGCCTCGGGGCAGGAACACCTCGGCCAGCATGCAGCGCGCGCTGCCGCCCCCCGTTATCTCTATGTGCGTAAGGTCTACCGGCAGCAGTTCGCAGTGATTGTGCAGCCGCGCAAGCTGTTCTGCTGCTAGCGCCCGGTAGGCCCGCTTGCTCAGCACCAGCTTATAGGTGCCCTGTGTGCTGCGTAGCAGCAGCATATTGCCGGCCATATCATATACCTGATCCAGCGAGATGGCTATCACCTCGTGCCCGGTTTTATTCAGGCTGCGGACCAGCGTGTCGCGTTCGGCGGCATCTGGTACTGCTTCCAGGCATACTACGGCAAACGTATGCCCAATGCTCATGACTACATTGGTATGATACACGTCCTGTCCGTTTCGGTCTACAGCCCGGAATGCTACCACCTGGTAGCCCATGGCCTCGGCCCATTCGTTCAGCAGGCGCTGGTCTGTGCGCGGGCTCAGGCAGGCGTAGGCCACGTGGTGGGCACGGTCTAGCACCAGGCTGCCCGTTCCTTCCAGATATTGCTTTTGGTCTGCCCGTCCGCTTAGGTTCAGCACTTGGCGTATTTCATAGCCCATGGTGCCCTCCAGGTATTCCAGGATGTCTGGCCGCACCTCACGCTGGCGGTTGGCCGCGTGCATGGGGTATAGCACCACGGTTCCGTCTGGGTGGGTGCTTATCCAGTTGTTGGGGAAGATGGCATCCGGCTTGGGGGGCTCCGGCTGGTCTGTGCACACAATCACGTTGATGCCTGCCTCGCGCAGGGCTTGCGCCATGGCATCAAACTCGGCAATGGCCAGCTTGGCTACATCCATGCCCGCCTGCGCGCGCGACTGAAAAGCATTGTTTGCCGCCGTTTCAGCATTGTAGCCAAAGTGGGCGGGCCGGATCATCAGCACCGTATCGGTGGTTTGCGAAGCCATTTATTTTTCGAAATCTGGGGTGAAGGGGGTAGGGGGGGGAGAAGCGAGGGGGGCCTACAGGCTATCGCGCAGCAGGGGCATACTCATGCAGTGGCTGCCGCCCCGGGCACGGCTTAGCTCGGCACTGGGTAGCAGGATGATGGTTTGCTCGATGGTATCGGGGTTTTCGGTACCGGCCTCAAAGGCAGCCAGCAGGTCTCTGGCTGGTATGCAGCGGTAGCCCGCGCGGCCAAAGGCTTTCATGGTCTCATCGTTTCGGTCGTAGCCTATGGCCACGCCCTCCTTCAGCACCAGCAGGTTGCAGCTATCGGTCCACTGCTCGCGCTCGGCGTACGGAAACTCGTCTCCGCCGCTGTACACAAAGTGTACGTCGCCCGCCACGCCCAGGTCGGTTTTGCTCAGGTCTTCCAGCAGGTCCTCCAGGTAGTCAAACCGCTTGGGCTCGTTGAAGCCCCGTTCAAACTGGTGGATCGTCAGGGGGTCGTATACCGGCTCGTCCAGCAGGGTGCGCACCACGTACTGCTCGGTCTGCTTCTGCTTGGCACTCAGGCCCCCGAATAGCACCCAGCAGTCGCGTGCCACCTGGGTAAACACGGTGTCGATGTGCATAAACTCGCGCTTGGCCGGTATGCGTATCACGCTCACCTTTTCCACCACGTTGCGCTCAAACAGGCGCTGGATTACCTGGTTTACCGCATAGGCGCTGGTGCGCTCGCTGATGCCAATGAAAAGATGATTGGGCGCCACCATCATCACATCCCCGCCCTCCAGGGTTACGGTAATGCGCTCCCGCTCCTTGTCGCTTAGCAAAAAGTAGTGCTCGTCTTCGTACAGCTCTATGATGTTCTGTCTGCGGCTTTCGAAATACGGGTGGCTGAAAAACATGTATTTGGCTAGCAGGGCCTCGCGGGTGCGGGCCAGCTTGGCCGGCTTGTTTAGCAGCAGGTGGTCGTTGATAACGATGCCAATGTCTCGCGTAAAAATGAGGTTTGCCAGCGGGTGGAAGATCATGGTTTTGTCTGGCAGGCTGCCCGTTATCAGCGTATTGGCCAGTAGGGCAGGCTCCAGCGCCAGCAGCTGGCTTTTCATCCGGGTACTTATGCCCTCTATGGCACACACGGCTGCCACCAGCTGTAGGCGTACCTCCCGGTCGGCCAGCACATCGGCTATCAGGCGGTGTATGTCCAGCACATGCTCGCTGTTGTGAAATCCCGGCTTGGTGGGCTTGTAAAATGCACGCTGGTTTTTGGGGTCGTCTATTTCGGCCAGCTTGCCCCGCACCTTGTCGGGGTCCAGGAAGTAGAGCAGCGTCTTTATAAAATAGTCGTACTCCTCGCGCTGTATCCGGGGCACGTGTACAATGTCTTCAAACAGCCACTCCTGCGCCTTGCTGGGCACTATCTTGCCCAGGCCGCTATTGGGGCTGTGGATCAGTACCTTGCGCAGGCGGCCTATCTCCGTGTTTACGTGAAAATGTATCATGGCCCGCAAAGATACAACAGCCCTCCCAATCTTTCCGCCAGCCGGGTTATTTGGCCCGGCTGGGGCCTTGTGTTGGCTTTGCGCATTAAAAATAGGCCGATAACTGTGGACGCATGGCAGCGGGGCTCGTACCTTTGGCCCATGTTTGCAGGCATACCCGGGCAGGAAAAGCTGAAACAGACCCTGGCGCAGATGGCCGCGCAGCAGCGCATGCCCCATGCCCTGCTACTGCGTGGGCCCGACGGGGTGGGCAAGCTACCCCTGGCCCTACAGCTGGCGGCCTGGCTAAACTGTGGCCAGCAGGAGGTGCCCAATGACCCCCGGTGGAAGCAGATAACCCGCCTGGAGCACCCGGATGTACGGGTGGTACCGCCGCTTTTTGCCAAAACGGTGGACGGGAAAAAGCTGACGAGTGATGACTTTGCCGCCGAGTTTCGCCAGTTTATCCAGCAGCAGCCCTGGGGCCTGCTGGACGCCTGGGGCGAGCTGCTGTACGACAGCAAAACCTTTACCGCCAAGGGCGAGGGGGGCAAAAACAAGCAGTTCAACATCCCCATAGACGAGATACGGCTGCTGCACCGCCGCCTGCAGCTGCGGCCCCAGCCGGGTAGCCAGCGGGTGGTGATCCTGTGGCATGCCGAGAAGCTGAACATAAATGCGGCCAACGCCTTCTTGAAGCTGCTGGAAGAACCCCCCGAGCACACCCTGCTGATCCTGACTGCCGGAGAGGGTAGCCTGCTGCTGCCCACCATTACCAGCCGCTGCCAGAGCCTGGTGTTTGAGCGGCTACCGGCCCCGCACCTACAGCAGTGGCTGGAGCAAGACCATGCCGTACCCACCCCCCTGGCCGAGGAGCTGGCCCTGGTGGCCGACGGCAGCCCCGGCAGGGCACTGGCGCTGGCGCAAACGACGGAAAACCCCTTCCGACAGGCCTTTATGGACTGGATGCGGATGTGCTACGAGGGTAAGGAGGACCGGATAGCCGACTTTGCCGAGCAGATGCGGGGCCACAGCCTGGAGTACCAGCGCCGCTTCCTAGAGTTTAGCCTGCAGAAGCTGCGCGATGCCCTGGCCCATGTGGCCGGGGTGCCCCAGCTGGCCCTGGCCACCGCTGCCGAGCAGCAGTTTCTGGCCCGCTTCAGCCAGTTTATGGGCCTGGGCAGCATAGAGCTGCTGGAGCAGCACATAGAGGAAGCCCTGCGCCAGGCCACCGGCTATGTGCACAGCCCCCTGCTATTCACCGTGCTGAGCCACCGGGCACACCAGGCCATGGGGGCCGCTGCCCCCTAGCAGCCCCCGCTGCTGCCAGCCAGCGAAGCCCCGATCCACTTGAAAGGGTATTTGTTGTGTTTTACCGATAGACTGGCACTCGCGTCTGTTTGCTTTTACTAAATTTGTTGGTTAATCAGTTCAGCTTAACTTAACCCTGCTCCGTATGAACCTTTTTTTCTTACACAGATTCTGCCTTTTTGCCCTGCTGCTGCTTGCCGCGCTGGGTATAGCCCAGGCCCAGCAGCCCGGCGACATCGATCAAAGCTTCCACCATGGTCAAGGCCACGCCTTTTTACAAGAAAACGGCGTGGGAACGGGTGCGAATAATACGATTGGGGTTCTTGCTGTTCAGCCCGATAACAAAGTGTTGATTGGAGGATTATTTACGTATTACAATGGAATGATCCGCAATCGAATCGCCCGATTGAATGCGGATGGGAGCTTAGATGTGAACTTTAACCCCACCGGTAGTGGCGCGAATGATGAGGTTAGTGCTGTCATTGTACAGTCCGACGGCAAGGTGCTGATCGGGGGTAAGTTTACATCTTATAACGGCACCGCACGCAATCGAATCACCAGATTGAATGCGGATGGCAGCTTAGATGTGAACTTTAACCCTACCGGTAGTGGCGCGAATGATGAGATTAGTGCTGTCATTGTACAGTCCGACGGTAAGGTGCTGATTGGAGGTAGGTTTACATCTTATAACGGCACCGCACGCAATCGAATCGCCCGATTGAATTCGGATGGGAGCTTAGATGTGAACTTTAACCCCATCGGTAGTGGCGCGAATGATGAGATTAGTGCACTTGCCCTGCAAGCCGGGGGAAAGGTAGTGATTGGTGGGGAATTTACGTCTTATAATGGCACGTCCCGCAGCCGCATTGCCCGTCTGAATGCGGACGGTAGTTTGGATACTGGCTTTAACCCCGGTACAGGGCCGGATGATGCGGTTTTTGCCCTCGCGCTACAGCCGGACGGCAAGGTGCTAATCGGTGGGGCGCTTACGTCTTTTAGCGGTGTTACCCGCAACAAAATAGCCCGCTTAAATGTAGATGGTAGCCTGGATACTGGCTTTGCACCTGACACTGGTGCAAACGAAGACATTTTATCCCTCATCCTTTTGTCTGACGGCAAGGTGCTAATTGGTGGGGTGTTTTGGGCATACGATGGCATATCCCGCAATGGTGTCGCCCGCTTGAATGCAAATGGCAGCTTAGATAACGCAGTTTTTACTCCTACAGGCACGGGGCTAAATGATCAGATTAATGCCCTGGCCCTTCAACCTGACGGGCCAGTTGTCAAGGTGCTAATTGGTGGGGACTTTACAACCCACAACGAATCAGGACGCAATCGAATCGCCCGTTTAA
>JAJTIE010000054.1 GCA_021300195.1 Bacteroidota bacterium
AAAGAAAGTTTAGAAATCAGGCTTATTTTATAGTAAAGTATCATATCGAAGAAGCAGAAGAAGAAAGCGAGAGGAGTTATTTTACGGTCTTCTACCTGACCGCTGATAACAGGATGGAAGAGATTACCCACGAGCTATTCTATCGTGAGTTGCGCTATGAGGGATTAAAAAGGAATAGACGGAATAAATGACCTGGGGCGTCGGCATTTGGTCTTATTTTATTTCTTCATCGTGGACAAACATAAGGTCGATCCTTTCACCCCTTGATTATTAATCCGGCCGATTATTATACTTCTCTTATGCAGCATCCGGCATTTAGCAGCCTGGTCACTCTTTTCGAAAAGGGGTGCGAAGCCTACGAGCGCGGCTTCTCCCTTATGTTCCGAGCCGATTTGCAAGATCAAAAAACCACTTTTGCAGTAACAAATCCTTATATGTACAGCTAGTCTTCATGTCTGTATAGCCTTTCGCCCTTGGCCACCGCTGGCTAGTCTCGGGGCTGTAGTACCAGGGGGGTGGGCATGCCCTGGCTGCTATTCAGTACCTGGCCGGCGTAGTTGGTGCGGCTCACCTCCGTTACGCGTATCTCGTAGTACCTGGGGGCTTTTTCCTCGGTGGGGTCATGGTACTGGCTCAGCTGCTGCAGGGCTAGCTGCTGCACACTGGGCAGGCGCCAGGTAGTTTCGTACTGGTTCTTTTTGCTATACACGGCCACTACCGTAACCGATACCATGCCGTAGGCGGCATCTTGGGGATAAGCCTGGGCAAAGTCGGCATCCGGCTGTATGCACAGCACATACTCGTCTTGCAGGTTTACCTTCATCTTGCCCTCCTCCATGGGCACGGGCCGGCCACCGGCGGTAAGTGCGAAGCGGGGGCGGGGTGGCAGCTGCACAGGCCAGCTTAGGGTATCCTGTACCTGCATTCCGTCGCCTTGTATCTGCGTTACAGCCAGGCGAAAGGGGTTGCTTAGGGGTACAGCCTGCCAGCTTCGGTCATCTGCGGGATTGGGTTGTAGCTGGCCATCTGCGGTATGGGCCTGCAGGCGGTAGGCCCGGAGCTCCGGGGCCGGGTGGTCAAGGTTCAGTTCGTTCCGGCAGTCTCTGTACAAGGGCTGCGCATAGCTGGCAGGCAGTAGCAGGGCAAGGAGGCAGGGGATAGTCAGGTGTCGCAGCATGGGGGGGATGTTTGAGTTTAGGGGGCAAGCTGCAGGGTATAGAGCAAAGGCCGTGCCAGATTCTGTTCCATGTGCTGGCCATCATAGCGCAGGCGCCAGATGTCTGCAAGCTTCAGCTCATAGGTGCCGGGGGCGCGGCCTGCCAGCAGGTAGCTAAGTGGCAACTGCTCCATACCTCCACCCATCTGCTGCACGGGTATGGGGTTGCCATAGGCTACCTGCTTGCTTATGGTTATCGGCCCATTTTGGTAGCGCGCATCGCGGGGACAGCGGGCGGCAAAGGCCGAGTCTGGCTGCCATTCCAGGTTGTATCCTTTATCGGTGGGCAGAAAGAGCACCTCGCCCGGCACCAGCTGCACCGTATCGGGTCCATACGGGGCCTGAAACCGAATGAAGGGAACGGGTAGCGGGGGCTGCAGTACCCGGTAGTGCAGGGTGTCTGCTGTAGGGCGGCCCCGCACATTCAGCAGTACCAGAGAGAAGTAGGGGGCTGTGGGATAGGCCCACAGGTACTGGGGGCTGGTTGTATCGGTATGTGCGTGCCCACCCAGCACCCGGTAGGCCTGTAGGGGGGATAGAATATGATTCTCGCACTGCAGATACACCGTATCTACCTGGGCAAGCAGGCTGTGTATGCTGCACATAAATAGCAGTGGTAGGCACTTTTTATAATACTTTATCATACCCTGTCATGTTCTTTTCTATTGACAATAAACTAGTTATCAACATGTGCAATCAGCCGCTCCAGCGCCAGGCCTCGGCTCCCCTTCAGGAATACAGCCTCTGCCTCCGCCCATAAATTGATGAACGCCTGCCGTGCCGCGCTGGCATCGGGGTAGGCAGCTGCCCCTGGCAGGTAGGGCAGCAGCTGGGCCATGGCAGGGCCTACCAGCAGCAGTTGCACCGGGTGCTGGTGCTGTGCCAGCCGGGTAGCCAGCCACTGCCCCAGGCGGCTATGGGCGGCCGCCTCTTCCGGGCCCAGTTCCAGCATATCCCCCAGTACCAGCAGGCTGGCACCCTGGGCCAGCGTGAGGAATGTATCCAGTGCGGCACGCATGCTGGTCGGGTTGGCATTGTAGGCATCCAGCAGCACCTGCTTGCCCTTCAGGTTTTTCCACTGGCTGCGGTTGTTGTGGGGATGGTAGCACGCTACGCCACTCTGTATGGCAGTGGGTGGCACACCCAGCTCCAGGGCTACGGTGGCAGCCAGCAGTACATTCTCGGCATTGTGGTTGCCAGGCAGCACCGTCTGTAGCGGTAGCTGCCCCTCGGGGTACTCCAGCAGCAGCTGTTGCCCCGCTGCATCCTGGCCGAGCTGGCTTATGCGGTACTGTCCGGCCTGGCCATAGGTCGTATCTGCCAGCCGCGCAGCTGGTGCTAGCCAGGGGTCGTCCAGGTTGATAAACAGGCGCCCCCCTTTCTGGGCCACGTAGTCAAAGAGTTCGCGCTTGGTAGCCGCATTGCCCGCCATACCCTGTGCGTAGCCCTGCAGGTGGTCTTCGCCGATGTTGGTTATCAGCGCCCAGTCTGGGTCGGCTATCTGGCACAGCTCGGCTATGTCTCCGGTCTTATTGTCTCCCATCTCCAGCAGGGCCAGCTGGTGTGCTGGTGTCAGCTGCAGGAGCGTAAGGGGCAGCCCGATGTGGTTGTTCCAGTTGCCAGGCGTAGCCAGCAGGGGCAGTTGTTCCGCCAGGATGCTTGCCAGTAGCTCTTTGGTAGTGGTCTTGCCATTACTACCGGTCAGGCCGATCACCCACCGGCCCCACTGCCTGCGGTGGTGGGCCGCCAGGGCCTGCAGGGCACGCAGCCCGTCTTCCACCAGCAGGTGCTGCCCGGTGGTGGCCAGCAGCGGATCGTCTACAATGACGTAGGCAGCCCCGGCTGCCAGGGCCTGGCTGGCAAAGGCATTGGCATCAAAGTTTGGCCCCCTGAGTGCCAGGAAGAGATCGCCCACCTGCAGCCTGCGTGTATCCGTGCACAGCCGGGGATGCTGCTGGTAGTAGGCATACAGCTGCTCGGTATCCAGATACATGGGCTGTGGCATGGCGAAAGGTGCGGGTGCTAAAGGCTAGTACAAACGGTACGGGCCACAGTGGTAGCGTGCCGTATCCGGCCTAAATATAAAGTATTCCGTTTCGGCAAAAAAGCCGTACGCCAGGGCCTCGCCTGGCAGCAGCACCAGGGGCGGCTGCTGCTGCCAGCTGCTGGGTGGATACTGGGGCAGCCGCCACGTGGCCTGTAGGGCAGGCACCAGCTGCAGGTCGTAGGTGAAGTAGGGACGCCCCCCTAGGGCGCTGGCCATGCACCTATGGGCCTGCCGCTCCCGAGCATCCTGCTGCCACAGGGCGGGCAGATAGAAGGGCGTGCGCTGTGCCAGCAGGAAGAAGACAACCACCCCCAGCACCACCCCTACCCGCCGCCTGTAGGGCGTGTAGGCCCGGGCCAGGTAGCGGGCCCAGATGGCAGCCAGCCATTCGCCCAGATACAGGGCCGGAATAGGCATAAGCAGGAGGCCAAAGCGATCATAACCAATGGAACCTGTGAAGAAGAACAAGAGCAGGAGCTGCAGGCTCAGCAGCCAGCCGTCTATCCAGCGGCGGCGCACCCGCACGCGGATAAGCAGGGCCAGGGTGCCCAGCCAAATGAGTGGCTTGAGGGCAATGAAGCGCAAGGCCGCCTGCCAGTTCCATACCCAGAACTCCTCGCTATAGTTAGCCTTTAGCTGCCAGTAGGCCTCCAGGCTGGCCCAGTCGGAAAACCGCAATGCATAGTACAGCAGGGGGGCCAGCGGCAGCAGTAGGCAGATGCCCACTAGCCAGGGCCAGTATGCCAGGCGTGCCCACCAGGCCAGGGCCGTGCCTGCCAGCAGGCTAAGGCCCAGGGGCAGGGCTATGTACTCCTTGCTCAGGATAGCGGCCCAGTAGGCTAGCAGGCAGACCAGGGCCCAGCCCCACCGGCCACCTGCTGCCAGCCGGCACAGGGCCAGCATGGCCAGCAGCAGGTAGCAGATAAGCGGACCCTCGCCCAGGTACTGCGTGCCGTATACCAGAAACTGGATGCTGGTGAGCAGCAGCAGCGCCCCCCAGTATCCCGTGCCTGGGCGCAGCAGCCTGCGCCCTAGCGCAAGCAGGCCGAGCAAGCTGAGCAGCGAAAAACCTACCGCCACGGCCCGGGCCACCCACATGTGTGGGCCTAGCAGCCGCATGGCCAGGGCCATGGGGTAGTTTACCGCAGGGCCTACGGTAATGAAGAGTGAGTGAAGGTCTAGCTGATCCGGCTGGATGGGAAAGGCCTCCTGCCCATGCAGCGCCAGGGTGCGGCCCACCAGGTAGTGGCAGGCATCGTCGTACCACACGGCCTTGTAGACCGCAAATACAGACAACAGCCCCACCGCCGAGGCCCAGAAGAGAATGCGCCCGCCAAGCATGTGCGAAGATACAGCACAGGCCGGAAAGCCCTACCTTTGTAGCATGATCTACACAGAAACCAAGCTACGGGTACGCTATGCAGAGACCGACCAGATGGGCTTTGTGTACTACGGGCACTACGCCCAATACTTTGAGGTAGCGCGTACAGACTGGGTGCGTAGCCTGGGCACCCCGTACCGCGACTTTGAACACACGTACGGCGTAATGCTGCCGGTGCTGGAGCTGCAGGTGAACTATAAGAAGGCCGCTACCTACGATGACGTACTAACCATACGCACCTATGTACGCGAGCAGCCAGGTATCAAGATTCGCTTTGAGCACGAGATTGTAAACGAAGCCGGAGAGGTACTGGTAACCGGGCATGTAGTGCTCGTGTTTGTAAACAAGGAGACCATGAAGCCCTGCCGGCCCCCGGCCTTTTTCCTGGAACAAGTAGCCCATGCGTGGAAAGCTGAAACTTCGCTGGCTTAGGCTGCTGGTCCGTACCGACCAGTGGCTACAGCGGGCCCTGGCCGGTGTAGCGCTACCCGGCTTCCGGCGGGCGCCACTCTATGCCATCCTGCGCCTCTTGTGGCTCGATATTTCCAATCGTGCCTTTGTGCTGAATAGCTCGGCCATGGCCTACGCCTTTTTTCTCAGCATCTTCCCCACGCTCATTTTTGCCTTCAGCCTGCTGCCCTATCTGCCATTTCGCAACCTGGACAGCAGCCTGCAGGCAGCACTGGCCGAACTGCTGCCCGGCCCGGCGTATGAGGTAATAGACGATACCTTTGCCCGCACCCTGCAGCAGGGCTCCATCAGCCGGCTGCTCTTCTCGCTAGCCTTTGTGCTCTTCCTGGGCATACGGGGCGTAACGGTTATGGCCAATGCTTTCAACTCCCTGGACCCCCTGCACCAGAAGGACCGAGGACTGGTAAAGGGCACCCTGCTGGGCCTGTATCTGTATCTCATCCTGCTCTTTATGGGCCTGGTGGGGGTAGCCGTGTGGGTGGAGGGTCAGCAGCTGATTTCGCGCCTGAGCAATGCACCCGGCTGGCTGGGCCTGCTACAGTACTGGGGGGTGGTGCTGGCTTCTCGCCTGGCAATCGTCTTCGTATTGCTGTTTACGCTCAACTTTATCTACCGCATAGCCCCCACCTTCCCCTACCGCTGGCGCACCTTCAGCCCGGGCAGTGTAGTGGCCGCACTGCTGCTGTTGGGTGCCATCCTGCTGCTGGATGTGTATTTCCGCGACTTTTCGAACTACAACAAAATATACGGTAGCCTGGGTGCTGTCATTGTACTGCTGGTGTGGTTCTACTGGCTCAGCTTTGTGCTACAGATCGGCTTCCACCTGAATAGCAACATTGAAGAGCTGGCCGGAGAGCAGCAGCAGCTACGTATGCAGCGCGCCCAGCTGGTCATGCGCCCGCCAGAAGACCCCAATGCACATGCGCAGGGCAGCTGGTATGCCCTACAGCGCAGAGGGAGGCAGCGAAAATAAACCCCAGCTTGCAAAAGTATCCTCCGCCTGCTATATTCGCAGCTCAATACCGGAACGATGTTCGTTTCTGGTATGGGGAGATGGCAGAGCGGTCGAATGCGGCTGTCTTGAAAACAGTTGTACCGAAAGGTACCGGGGGTTCGAATCCCTCTCTCCCCGCCCCCCAAAAGCAGCCCAAAACTGTTTGAAAGTGTGTAGGTTTTGCGCCTACACACTTTTTTTACTACCAGCAATCAGGCCTTTTCGGGCGGGGCTATGCGCAGCACAGCACCCTGCCACAGGGTAAGCCAATGCGCTGCCGGGCGCGTGTACCTGTGTGCTAGCACTGCACCCACCACTACAGGGAATGCACCCCCTTTCCAATCTCTGTTACCGAATAGCATGCCATCCCCATACATTAAGAAACCTGCATTTTACTTAATCCATTATTTCCAGTACCTTTGCCGCCGTACTTAGCACATAATCTTATCTCTATGGACTTTACGATATTCAGCTTCCCGCTGCTACTGGCCGGGCTTGGCGCACAGGAGATCATTGTGATCGCCCTGGTTGTTCTTGTGCTTTTTGGTGCGCGAAAAATACCTGAGTTTGCCAAAGGAATGGGCCAAGGGGTGCGGGAGTTCAAAAAGGCCTCGCAGAACGTAAAGGACGAGATAAAGAAAGAATCGACCGAGGTAAAAAAAGAACTGGAAGACTAAGGCCCCGAGGCCGGATAAGCAGGAGCTGGCGCGTGTGCACCCCGGGTGCATGCTGTATTGCCGCTTTTGCCCCACCGCCATTATTTGCCGATGAGTTACGAAAACTTTCGTCGCCAGTATCTGGAAGGAAAGACAAGCTGCGTGGAGGCAGTTCAGGCCTGCCTGAATGCCATAGAATCCACCCGGCAGTACAATATCTACGTACAGGTATTTGCCGATGAGGCCATGCAAGCAGCCAGGGCACTGGATGCCCTGCCCAAGGAGCAGCTGAAGCCCCTGGCAGGCTGCATCCTGGCGCTAAAAGACAACCTGGCCTATAAAGACCACAGCGTAAGCGCGAGCAGCAAAATGCTGGAAGGCTATACCAGCCTGTACACCGCCACAGCCGTACAGCGGCTGCTGGATGCCGGTGCCATCGTGATCGGAACTACGGGTTGCGATGAGTTTGCCATGGGTAGCAGCAACGAAAGCAGTTACTACGGGCCGGTGTACAACCCGCTAGACCCCACCCGGGTGCCCGGCGGTTCATCGGGCGGCAGTGCCGCCGCCGTAGCTGCAAAAACCTGCCACGCTGCCCTGGGTAGCGATACAGGCGGCTCTATTCGCCAGCCTGCTGCCTTCTGCGGTATTGTGGGCGTAAAGCCCACCTATGGGCGCATCAGCCGCTATGGCCTCATCGCATTTGGCAGCAGCCTGGACCAGATAGGCCCCATGACACAAACGGTGGCCGATGCCCGCCTCTTGCTGGCAACCATGGCCGGTGCCGACCCCCTGGACAGCACCTCGGCGGACAGGCCGGTGCCACAGGCCGGCGAGGCGAAAAAAGGTCCCTACAAAATAGGTGTACTCAAAGAGACCCTAACCTCAAAAGGCATAGACCCCAGGCTGAAGAGCCAGATGGAAGCGCGGATAGCGCAGCTGCGCCAGGCTGGCCACACCGTAGACCTGGTAGATTTTCCGTACTTGGACTATGTGGTGCCTACCTACTACATCCTGGCTACGGCCGAGGCCAGTAGCAACCTGGCCCGCTTTGATGGCGTACGCTACGGCTACCGTAGCCCCAATGCCAAAAGCCTGGAGGAAGTGTACCTGAAGAGCCGAAGTGAGGGATTTGGCCCAGAGGTACAGCGGCGAATTATGCTGGGCACCTTTGTGCTAAGCAGTGGCTACCTGGATGCCTACTACACCAAAGCACAGAAGGTACGCCGCCTGCTGGCAAACTATACCCAGAGCATGCTGGCACAGTACGATGCCCTGCTAAGCCCCACCACCCCCACGGCGGCTTTTGCCCTGGATAGCAGCCACCAGCGAGACCCCATCAGCCTATACCTCTCAGACATCTATACGGTACACGCAAACCTGACCGGAAACCCGGCTGTGTCCGTTCCACACGGCACAGACGAAAATGGCCTGCCGTATGGTGTACAACTTATGGGCGGAAACTGGCAGGAATCCACCATTTTGCACATGGCAGAAACACTCTTTATACCACTATGATACAGAATTTTGCCAAGCCACTCTGTGGCCTCCTACTCATCGCTGGCCTCTTTTCCGCTGCCTATGCGCAGGAAGACCTGGCCGCCTACGCACCCAAAACAGCAGATCGGCTAGACCAGCTGCTAGATCAGTTCTACAGCAACAAGCGCACCCCCCCAACGGCTGAGCAGCTGAAGGCACTGAACCGATACGGCTTTGATGCAGGCGAGATACCCGCCTATCACCCCTCTGTGGTGGAGCACCGCCTGAAGGAGCTGTGCACAGTTGTGCCCCTGGACTACAACCCCATTGTACAGTCGTACATAGACGTGTACATGCTGCGCCGGCGCAGCACCGTATCGCGCCTGCTGGGCCGCCAGCACGTGTTTTTCCCCTACATAGAGGAGGTGCTGGTGCGCGAAGGGCTGCCCGTAGAGCTGAAGTACGTAGCCGTTATAGAGAGTGCCCTGAACCCCAAGGCCCAGTCTTGGGCAGCAGCCGTAGGCCTGTGGCAGTTTATACACGGCACTGCCCGCCTGTACCACATGCGCATGGACAGCTACATAGACGAGCGCCTGGACCCCTACAAAGCTACGGAGCTGGCTGTAGCCCACTTCAAAGACCTGTACGCCATATATGGCGACTGGCTGCTGTGCATAGCGGCCTACAACTGCGGCCCCGGCAATGTAAACCGGGCCATCCGGCTAAGTGGCGGGAAAACCAGCTTCTGGGAAATAAAGCGCTATCTGCCTACAGAAACAGCTGCCTATGTGCCCCTCTTCATAGCCGCCACCTATGCAATGAACTACGCCACCGAGCACAATATCTATCCCGAGTATGAGGACATCTCCTACCCCCATACCTATATCAAGATCCTGAATACACGCACTACCGTAGCCAGCATAGCTGAGGCTGTGGGCATGAATGCCAATGAGCTGCGCGAAATGAACCCCGAACTAAAGCTGGGCATTATCCCCAAGAGCAGCGAACCCTATCAGCTACGTGTGCCCGAGTGGGTGGCAAACAAGGTGCTGGATGACCCCATCGCCTTTTACGACAAGATCCGCACCCACACAGACCCCATGGCCTACCCGGTAAATGAGCAAGCCCTGAAGGCAGCCCTGGCCGAGCGGAAGCCCAACCGATACACCCCCATCCCACCCAATAGCAGCCTGATCTACCACGAACTGAAGGCTGGTGAGACCATGGCTGCTGTGGCGCGCCGCTATCGGGTAACGACGGAGGCACTGGAAGACTGGAACCAGATATGGGGCTACTGGCCCGCTGCTGGTGCCTGGCTAAAGGTGTATGTAGACCCCAAGCTGGAGTATGCCAACCCGAATAACCCGGACCAGAACCCCAGCAGCAGCCTGTATACCCCACCCGTAAAAACCACCGCCCTGGTGGGTAGCCAGGTGCCACCGGTAGCACAGAGCGGCTATGGCCGTACCTACAGGCCGCAGGCTGCTGCCCAGCCCAGCCAGGCTAGCCAATCTCCAAAGGGCACTACCGAACAGGCCCCTACGGCCAGCAAAGCCGCAGTAAGTACCACCGAACATACGGCCAGTATCGCAAACACCAGCAGCGTACGCCCGGTGGCACCCAGCCTGCCGGTTGTGCACGTAGTGCAGGCCGGAGACACACTGTGGCGCATCTGCCAGCGCTACCAGCAGCAGGGCCTTACCCCAAACCTGCTGGCTAGCCTGAATGGCATTAGCCCCGAAACGGCCCTGCATGTTGGCCTCCGCCTCCGCCTCCGATAGGCTACAGCAGGCCATACGCCACTGCTGGCACACCCAGGGCATACAGCGGCCCCTGCTGGCTGTTAGTGCCGGTATCGACTCTATGTGCCTATGGCATGCCGTATGGGCGCAGGGCTATCCGCACGCGGTGGCCTACCTGAACCACGGGCTGCGGGCAGAGGCCGAAGCGGACGAGCAGCTGATAAGCCAACTGGCCCAGGAGCGCAAGGTACCCTTCCACCTGCACCGGGTGCAGGTAGGCCGGGTAAAGGCCGGAGACTCCACCCAGGCAGTGGCACGCCGCCTGCGCTACGCCTGGCTAAGCGAACTAGCTGATAAAGAAGGCTATGACTACATCCTGGTAGCCCAGCATGCCGACGACCAGGCCGAGACAATACTTGCCAGCCTGGTACGTGGCAAAGACTGGCAGGTACTAAAAGGCATTGCCTCGCAGTGGGGCCGGGTATTGCGCCCCTGGCTGGCCATTAGCCGGGCCGAGATAACCACCTATGCGGCCACACACCGCCTGGCGTATCTGGAAGATAGCAGCAATGCCGATACGCATTACCAGCGAAACTACCTGAGGCACACGGTGATACCCCAGCTGAAACAGCTGAACCCCAACCTGCTGGACCACCTGCAGCAGCGCCTGGGCCACTACCAGGCACAGCTGGACATCCTGCAGCAGCAGCTGGAGCCTATGCTACAGGCACGGCTGAGCGGAAACAGCCTGGCCCTGCAGCACGACGAAACCGATGCCCTGCTGATAGCCTACTGGCTGCGTAGCCAGCTGGAGGCCGGGCCCCTGGCCCAGGTGCAGGGGCTGCTACAGGGCCAAAAAGGGGGAGGGATCAATACCCCGGTAGGGCGGTTTATACGCGAGCGGGATGCAATATGCTGGCAGCACACGGCACCCGAGCAGCCTGCCCCCTGCACCCTGCACGGGTTGCCCTGGCAGGGTGTATGGAATGGATTAAAGATCAGCCTGATAAAAACCGCAGCTGGCCCTGCCCCCTTGCGGATGGGTACGCAGCTGGCCCTGCCCCTACAGCTGCGCTGCTGGCAGGCCGGAGACCGCATACAGCTGCTGGGGGGGCCTGTGCAGAAGGTAAGTGATATCCTGACCAATGCCAAGATACCACACGCCGAACGGGCCAGGCAGTGGGTACTGACAGATGCCACAGGCACCCTGCTCTACCTATCTGGCCAGCGCGTAGCCGAGCAGGCCAAGGTACAGGCCAATGCCACACAGCAGTATGTACTGGAGGTAGGACAGGAGGGCGGCTAGCACCACCCTCGAACGGATTTTCCGCAGCGGTGTGGCCATTTTGCACAGCCTACGCCCTGGGGGCTTATTCTACAGGCTTCAGCAGGCTGAGGGCGTACCGGAGGTCTTCTGGGCTGTCTATACTTACCGCATCCTCCAGGGTAATGGCCGTATACACCCGCATGCCATTCTCCATCCAGCGCAGCTGCTCCAGGCTCTCGGCTATCTCCAGTGGGCTTTGCGGAAAGGTAGCCGCCTTTTGCAGGGCCTCTCGCGTAAAGCCATATACACCAATGTGCTTGTAGTAGGTGTGGTGCATCATCCAGTCTTCAGGCAGGGGTATGTGCACGTTATAGGGTACGGTAGAGCGGGTAAAGTACAGCGCATAACCATTTGTCTGGCGCACCACCTTCACGGTATTGCCCGTCTGCATATCGCGGTTATCGGTTATCGGCTTGATGAGGGTAACCACTACATTGTCTCGCCACTTGCTAATGCAGGCGGCTAGCAGGTTTAGCTGCTGGGCCGATATAAAAAAGGCATCGCACTGTATGTTTATGTAGGCATCATAGTCCGGCATCAGCTGGGCCACGGCCCAGGTGCGCTCGGTCCCATTCACGTACTCACCCTGCGTCATTACAGCCCTGCCGCCAAAGCCGATCGTTGTGTTGTAGATGCGGTCATCGTCCGTAGCCACCACCAGATCGGTTATCAGGCGGCACTCGATACAGCGTTTGTACACATGCTCCAGAAAAGTCTTGCCTCCACCTATGTCGGCCAGGGGCTTACCGGGAAAGCGGCTACTGTTATAGCGAGCGGGGATAACGCCGAGTATTTTCATACCGCAAAATACACAATCTCGGAGAAAAAGGAGCGCATCGCCTATCCCCTTGCCCCTCGCCCAGCCGGGTAATAGGGGTGTGGAAAACAGGCCCGATCTATACGGCTAAGCCACACGTACGGTGCCCTCAGCCCTTACTTGGCCTGCCTGCAATAATGTGCTGCCCAGCCTGGAGACTATATGCCCAAATGCTAGCCCCTACAGGTTAGCCCCCAGCGGGCTCTGCTATGCCCAGGGGAGCTGGCTGGCCCACGTTTTCCACGCTACAGGGGCGTGCCTGCTGAAATGCAGCCCTGCGCCCCGGGCAGGCCACTACCTGGCAATAGGCACACAGCTGCTGGAAACAAGGCTCTGAGTGGGTAAAGGTTTCGTACTGCGTGCCCCATATCTCGGCAAATGAGGCCTCCAGCTGGTCCTGTATGGCATGGGCCTCTACTACCGTGAGGTAATAGGGCACAGCCACACAGCAGTCCAGGTGTGTGAAGCTTCCCATCTTTTTGATTCTCAGGTTGTAGATGCTGATCCATTCGGGCTTTCGCACGCGCTCCAGCAGGGCCACCACCTCGGCTATCAGCTTTGGGTCTGCCTCGTCCATCAGGCCATGCACACTCTGGCGCAGCAGCCGGTAGCCGGTATACAGGATGAAGCCCGCCATTACCAGGGCTATGGCAGGGTCTAGCCAGGGGGCCCCGGTTAGCTGGATGGCAATAAGCCCTACTACCAGCCCAATGCTGGTCCAAGTGTCAGTTAGCAGGTGCCTGCCATCGGCCAGCAGCACACGGCTCTGGTGGCGCTTACCCCGGCGGATCATCCAGCTGCCTACCAGGGCATTCACCAGGCCTGCACCGGCTATTAGGTAGACACCCAGGCTGAGCCGCTCCAGCGGCTGGGGGTGCCACAGCGCATAGAGGGCATTAATCATAATACCGAAGCCGCCCACCAGGATAAGCCCCCCCTCGAAGCCCACGGCAAAGAATTCGATTTTTCCATGGCCATAGGGGTGATCTTCGTCTTGCGGCTTGTGCGCATAGATCATGCTATAGAGGGCAAAAGAACCAGCCGCTACGTTGATGAGGCTCTCCAGGGCATCAGAGAGGATGGCATCGGAGCCGGTTAGTGACCATGCGGTGAATTTGACCACCGACAGCAGGATGCTGATGCCCAGCACCCACCGCATGGCCTGACGGTTGCCCCGCTGGTGTGCTGCTTGCTTAGGCATTGGCGATTCGGTCTGGGTCAAACTGCAGGCGTGCCAGCGAGGCATACAGGCCATCGGGCTGCCGGATCAGAGTATCGTGTGTGCCCTGCTCCACAATCTGGCCTTTCTGTAGTACCAGTATGGCATCTGCACGGCGGATGGTGCTTAGCCGGTGTGCTACGATAAAGGTGGTGCGCCCCTGCATCAGCCTTCCGATCGCCTCTTGCACCAGCCGTTCGCTCTCGCTGTCCAGCGCACTGGTGGCCTCGTCCAGGATGAGGATGCGCGGATCTCTGAGTACCGCGCGTGCAATGGCAATGCGCTGCCGCTGGCCACCACTGAGCTTCAGGCCCCGCTCGCCCACCAGGGTATCATACCCGTTGGGGAAACCGCAGATAAAGTCGTGCGCATTGGCCTGCCTGGCAGCAGCCTCTATCTCGGCCTGGCTGGCATCCAGCTTCCCGTAGGCAATATTCTCTCGAATGCTGCCCCCAAAGAGGAAAACGTCCTGAGGTACCAGGGCCATCTGCCGCCGCAGGCTGTGGGGGCCATAGTACTCAGCAGGCTTATCGTCGAAGTAGAGCAGGCCGGCCTGTGGCTGGTAAAACTGCTGAAGTAGGGCCACCACCGTGCTTTTTCCGGCCCCGCTGGGCCCCACCAGGGCAATGGCCTGCCCCGCTTCGGCCCGGAAGCTCACCTGCCGCAATACAGGCACAGCCTCCGCGCCTGGGTAGGCAAAGTCTACCGCCTCAAAGCGTACGGCCCCATTCAGGCGGATCAGGGTCGCATCTGGCGCACCTTCGGGTAGCTCCGGCGCCTCGGCCAGGATGGTACGCACCCGCTCCGTAGCCCCTATGGCACGCTGGAGCTGGGTAAACTCCTGCCCAAAACTACCCATGCTGCCTGCCACAAAGAAGGTGTACATGATAAAGCTGACCAGCTCTCCTGCCGTCAGCTCCTGGCGGGCCACCATATCGGCCCCATAAATGAGGATGCCAATAACGCTGCCAAAGAGGGCCATGATGATGAAACCCACAAAGCCCGATCGGTACCGGATGCTCTTGAGTGCCACCGCTAGCAGCCGGTGCATGGCCGTGCCATAGCGCTGGCGCTCATAGGCCTCGTTGGCATAGCTTTTCACACTCTGTATGCCCTGCAGGGTTTCTTCCACCACGGTGTTGCTCTCGGCCAGGTGGTCCTGCCGGTCTTTGCTCAGGCGGCGGATGTAGCGCCCAAATACAGCAGCTGCCACCACCACCAGGGGGATGGTGCCCAGCATGACCAGGCTGAGCTCTACCGAGGTGTACAGGATAAACCCCAAGCCCAGGCAAAAGACCAGGATGCCCCGGATCAGCTCGGCCAGGGTGCCCACAAAGGTATCCTGGATAAGCGAGATGTCTGAACCAATCCGGCTGCTAAGCTCCCCCACCCTGCTCTTGCCATAAAAAGACATGGGTAGGCGGATGAGGTGGCCATACAAGTCTTGACGCAGGGCTGCCATGGCCTTCTCGCCCACGTAGTAGAACAGGTAAACCCGCAGAAAACTAACCGGGCCCAGCAGGAGCACGCCCCCCCCCAGCAGGTAGGCTATCTGGCGCACCGGGCTGCTGTCTCCCTGCTCGGCGGCGGCCAGGGCATGGTCCAGCAGGTCGCGTATAACGGCCGGAAACAGCATGGTAAGCGTGCCACTGGCGAGTAGCAACAGGAGCGCCCCGGAAAAATGAAGGCGATAGGGCCTGAAATAGCGGTAGAAGCGCAGCAAATCTTGCAGCCCCTGCTTATTTAACTTGCCCTTGGGGGCATCGTCCGTGCGAGTAGCCATTTTTTAGGTAGTAAGGGATCCAGGAGGATCTACTGGAAAAGCCCGATGAAAAAATCAGATAACAAACATAAATTTAGGCAAATAGCCCTGCAGCGATCCTCAAACCGAAGGTATTTCGAACTGCAAGCCACTCAAGTTGCATTTTTTCTGCATACCTGGGCTAAGCGTTTGCCCACTAGGGTAAAGAAATACATGCCAGAGCGGCGGGCTCGTATCCTTTCGGTGCTTCCGCATGCGAGCAGGCCTGTGCGCATCATCTCCGCGCACCCTGAAGCCGCTATGTGGAGCAAAACCGGGTGAATGCGTTGCCCAATGCGAGATCCGAGTTCCCTCAGGGTG
>JAJTIE010000055.1 GCA_021300195.1 Bacteroidota bacterium
CCCAGAACTTGATCGCCTCACCGTCCTTAATTGCTGGCGAAAAACGAAGAAGATATAGGCCTTCTACGGCCGCGCGGGTGAGCATAGGGTGTGGACTCTTTAGCATAACATGCTTTATCGGCCTCCCTTCTTCGTCTACCAATACTTTCAAGATAACCCTGCCTTCAATTTTTTTCTTTTTAGCCTCGCTCGGGTACTCAATCTCATCCTTTACCTCATCTATATTCAGCACTTTAGGCTGCTGGTCTACTTTCCGAAAAGCGTTGGGGTCTGGCAGATCGGTTTCGGCTGCACCAGTGCTACCCACTGGCTGCTGGGCCTGGGCCACCCCCAAGGAGAAAAGCAGAAGCAGCAAGACAACGGATAGCCTACTACTAGCCGCAACCCTCGTGGGCTGGGTGTTGAACGCGAAAAATCGAAAGGGCACCATACAAATCATCCTCATAAAGCTACAAAAAGAACCCTATCAAATCAGCATGAGCCCTAAACACAACGGGCAGCCCATGGGCTGCCCGTTCTATCTGGTTGGCCAAAGGTTGCCAGGCTGCCTATAGGTTAAAGTCGAAGGGAACTACTACCCAGAACTTGATGGGCTTGCCATCCTTTAGGGCGGGCGAGAACCTTAGCAGGTAAACCTTGCTGGCGGCCTATGCGGCCAGGCTGGGGTGCGGGCTCTTCAGTACAACGTGCTGAATTGGCTTTCCTTCTTCGTCAATCAATACCTTCAAGATAACCCTACCCGCTATTTCTGCATCCTCTGCCTGTTTCGGGTAGCGTAGCGCTCTCATTGCCTCATGCATATTCAGCGGCGTGGGCTGTTGGTCTACTTCCACAAGAGCGTTGGGATCTGGCAGATCGGTTTTTCTGGTACTCCCACCCGTACGCGCACTATCCGCAGGCTGCTGGGCATGGGCTACGGATATGCTGCCTAGCAGGAGCAGCAGAAGGATGGATACCCGATGGCTAAACACGCTATGCGGCCGGGCACGGAGGGGTGTGGTAAGGTGGAGGTGCTTCATATAACTTGATTTTCTAGAGCTTTTAAGCAAGAATCACGCCACATCTGCATCAGCTTTCCCATACCCCCAAAACACATAGGGCAGCTGGTGGGCTGCCCTATAGTTGAGTCGTGGTGGTTTCAGCTAAGAAAAACCTACAGTTTGAAATCGAAAGGCGTTACTACCCAGAACTTGATGGGCCTGCCTGCCTGTATGGCGGGCGAGAACTGGAGCAGATAGACCTTGCTGGAGGCCTCTGCGGCCAGGCTGGGGTGCGGGCTCTTCAGCACGATGTGCTTTATGGGCGTACCCTCCTCGTTGATGAGCACTTTCAGGATCACACGGCCCTCGATGTTTGCCTGGCGGGCTATCTCGGGGTACACCATCTTTTTCTTGATGTCGTCCATGTTAGCTGCCTGGGGCTGCTTGTCTACTACCACAAAGGCATTGGGGTCTGGCAGGGCCTGCACCACGGGGGCATCCCCGCTGCCGGTTCCACCCGCTCCATCTATGTCTACCCGGCTGATGTCGGGTGCGGCATCATCGCCCTCCTTGTTCTCATCGCCCACATTCTGGTCTTCGTCCTCAGTCAGCTTTTCCACTTCCGCAATGGTGGTTTCCTCGGGCGCTTCATCGTCCTCTACCACCTCGGGTGGTACAAACTTAATCTCCTCGCGCGCCGGGGGTGGCGGTGGGGGGACGTTTAGCTCTTCGGGCGCTTTTTCCTCGTTGTCTACAGGGGGTGGGCTTAGCTCCACCTCCACGTTTTGTACCAGCTCCCTTTGCGCTAGTTCGTCTCCGCTTAGGAGGTGCTCCAGCACCGGGATGGACATCAGGCCGGCTACGGTTACGGAACCAAACAGGAAGGCGAGCAGGGTAACGCGGCCGTACTGCTTACGCAGCTGGTACCCACCGTAGGCTTTGTTCCGGCTGTGAAATACAATTTCGTCCAGATCTGCTTTTTCTATACGCATGTTCTTACGCTATGTGGTGTACCCGCCGGGGGGGGTGGGCACATCCAGGTTTACTTTGATTGACCCGCACCCGCAGCCAGGGTTTTTGCCACGGCAGATGGGGTAAGGTTCTGGCTTTCTTCGTACGCCTGTACAAACTCGGCCTCTTCGCGCTCCAGATCCAGTAGCATGTACTTTTTCTGGTTGGTTACGTTCATCTCATCCAGGATGTTCACCATGTTTTCATAGCGTGCATCTTTGGCCATCTTGATGAGCACAATCATGGGGTCGGGGTCCTTGGCCGTGGCAAAGCGCTTCTTTACCTGCTCCTGGTTTTCCTGGATCTTGGTGCGGATGCCCTTGCCATAGTTAATGGACTTTAGCTCCACCCCACCCTCTTCGCCATCGCTTTTCCCCATGTAGTAGTAGATTCGGTCTTGGCCGGCTATGATGATGTTCATCACCTTGCTCTCGGCTACCTTTTCTTTCTCCTCCTTCGGTGTATCTATCTCATCAGAGGGTACTACAATGGGCATGCTCTTGGGGTCGGATAGGGTGGCTGTCAGGATAAAGAAGGTAAGGAGCAGGAATCCCAAGTCCACCATCGGGGTCATATCGATGGGGGGTACGCCTTTCTTACCCCTTCGTTTGCCTTTTTTGCCACCACTATCGCCACCGCCGTCTACTGCTGCTGCCATAGGATTATTATTTAGGGGTTGCTTTTTTATCAGTGATGAGGCTGAACTTATTGGCCTGCTGGCCTTTCAGCACCTCGGTAATGCGCTGTATGATGGGATAGGGCGTATCGCGATCTGCCTTTATGGCCAGCCGGAAGTCCTTGGTAGTGGCCTCGGGGTTCAGCTGGTGATATTGGTTTTTCACTTTGCGCGCTTCAAAAATCCAGTCATCCAGCTGGTTTCGCGTGTTTACCGTATCCATGGGCACGCCTTGCGTCTGCTTATAGATCGCCTTGCGTTGCTCAGGGTCGGCACTCAGGTACTGGGGCAGTCGCTCTATGGGTACGGGCACCTCGGATAGTACTGAAAATGCCTCATACTGCTCGGCGGTAAACTTGATGTTGTACAGCGTCGCCATACGCTCCAGCCAGGTTTTGGCTAGCTCTCCCTGCTCGGTAATGCCCACACGCACCTGGCCATCCTTATTGGCGTAGATGGTGAGCAGGTCCTTTGCCGGTACTGCCTTCTCGATCGTAGAGGCCGGGATGGTTACTTTCTCCGTTTCCTGCTTCGTAAACTTAATGGTAAGCATGAAGAAGGTGATGAGGAGAAACGCCAGATCCACCATCGGCGTCATATCGATGAATGTACTCTTCTTGGCTACTTTGGCCTTGGACATAATCGTACGGTTTTATCCCGGTGAGGGGAGGAGGGGTTTAGTGCTTCTCGCTGTAGGTCTGCACGATAGAGAAGCCCACCTCATCCATGCGGTAGGTCAGTCCGTCTACTTTGCTGGTAAAGTA
This sequence comes from Bacteroidota bacterium, assembly GCA_021300195.1. Classification (NCBI taxonomy): domain Bacteria; kingdom Pseudomonadati; phylum Bacteroidota; species Bacteroidota bacterium. The sequence continues at coordinate 3,432 of JAJTIE010000055.1, forward strand.
GTTGTACAGCACAGTGGCCACGGCAGAGGTAAAGATACCCAGGGCAGTGTTTACCAGTGCCTCGGAGATACCTACTGATAGCTGGGCCGCATCTGCTGCACCACTGGCACCCAGGCTGGCAAAGGCGCGGATCATACCCAGTACGGTGCCCAGCAGCGCGGTAAGGGTGGCTACGGATACAATGGTGGAAATGATAACCATATTACGCTGTAGCACAGGTAGTTCCAGGGCTATGCTTTCTTCCAGCGCCTTCTGTATGGCTACCATTTTTTGCTCCTTGTCCATGTGTAGTTCCTTTTCCACCTGGCCGTACTTCAGCAGCACCTCGCGGGTTACGTTGCCTACCGACCCTTGGGCACGGTCGCACTCATCCAGGGCTGCCTGCAGGTTGTTGTTCTCCAGGTGGGTTTGCACGCGAGCTACAAACATATCCAGGTTACCTTTTCCGCTGGCGCGGCCCAGCGACACCATGCGCTCTATGCTGGCGGTGATAACCATGAGCAGCAGGCCAATGGCGAAGGGTACTACCTGACCACCCTTGTAAAACAAGCCTAGCCAGCGGGCAAATCCCTCGGCTACGGGGTGGCCATTCTCCGGATCTCCGCCCTCAAAGTTGCTGGGCGCACCCATGATGAACAGATAGATGATCCATCCGAACACGATTGAGAGAACAATAACAATGGGTCCGAACCAACCCTTCAGGGGAGAAGCCTTTTTCACTTCTGTTTCTTGGGCAACGAGCGTTTCTTCCATGGTGTTTTAATACAAGTTGATTTTAATGCGGTCAAAACTATAAAAAATTTGTGTTTGCAAACCCATACGGATCGAGCTTGCCTGCAAAATTGATTTTACGGTAAAACCGTACTGCAATAATGAACTACAGAGCACATTTAGTATGCGAGCGGGAAAAAATATCCGGATTTGGTGCTTGAGTAGCACTAGTCGCGTTTCAGGCGGCGCAGGGTGGAGATTTCCTTGCTGGTGAGGTGGCGCCAGGTACCCCGGGGGGTTCCCTTTGCCTGTATGGGGCCAAAGGCTACACGGTCCAGGTTTTTTACGGTATAGCCCAGGTGCTCAAACATTCGGCGCACAATGCGGTTTCGTCCGCTATGGATGGCCACCCCCACCCTGGGGCCCACCACGTTATCCACATAGTCTATGTCGTCGGCTTTTATGAAGCCATCCTCCAGTTCAATGCCCTTGCGTAGTTTTTCCAGGTCCAGCTCGGCTGGGGTTTGCGTCAGCTCAATATGGTACACCTTTCGCACCTCGTGGCTGGGGTGGGTCAGCCGTTCGGCCAGCTCACCGTCATTGGTAAGCAGTAGGATGCCGGTGGTGTTTCGGTCTAGCCGCCCTACGGGAAAAACGCGCCCCTGCACCTGGCCCCGGATGAGGTCTCCCACGCAGGGGCGTCCCTCAGGGTCGTGCAGGGTGGTAATGGTGTTTTTGGGTTTGTTCAGCAGCAGATAGAATGGCTGCTCGGCCTGCAGCAGCTGCCCATCTACCTGCACCCGGTCTTTTCCGGGTACCACTTTTTCGCCTGGCTCCAGCACGCGCGTGCCATTCAGCAGCACCTTCCCCTCCAGGATGTAGGTGTCGGCCTTTCGGCGGCTGCAAAAGCCCGTGCTGGCTATGTAGCGGTTGATGCGGACGGGCTGCTGGGGTTGGTCCCACACGGAATCTCCCGGGTTGGCCGGGCCTGTGGGCCTGCCGGGCCTGCTGGACCCACCAGTGCGGGGCGGCGGCCCATCTGCGCGGGTTGGCTTTTGGCGGGGCACCGATGCCCGGCCCGGGGGCCTATTGCCGGGTTTCGGGGGTCTTGAAGGCTTCCGTGGATTCATCTTCAGGATTTAGTTCTTTGATCTTGGGGAGGTCATCCATCCGCTTCAGCCCAAAGTATTCCATAAAATACGCGCTGGTTTTGTAGAGCAGGGGCTTTCCGGGGGTGTCGGCTCGTCCGGCTATCTCTATCAGCTGCTTGTCCAGCAGTTTGGTAATGGCGTAGTCGCAGTTTACACCGCGTATATACTCCACTTCGCTACGTGCCACTGGCTGGCGATAGGCAATGATGCTGAGTGTTTCCAGGGCTGCACGGCTCAGGCGCTTGTTTTCCTGCACCAGCACGGCCAGGCGTGCGTATTTGCCGTATGCGGGCTTGGTGCGCAGCTGGTAGCCGCCCGCCAGCTCGGCCAGCTCATATATGCAGTCGGGCTGCTGCTTTTGCTGCTGCAGGCGCTGCAGGGCATCGGCTATCAGCAGTTCGTTCACCTCCACATCCAGCGCATCCACGCGCTCGAATAGGGCCATAAAGTCTGAGAGCCGGAGGGGGGTCTCGGACACAAAGAGGATGGACTCCAGGATCTGTTCCAGTTTCATGCGCAGCACAAAGATAGTGCTATTTTTACGCCCTATGTGTACCCGTACTGTGGCACAGCGGGCAGATGGCCCTCGGGTGGTGCTCTGCGCAACCAATGACCTGGCCCAGGACCAGCGGCTGCACAAGATGGCCTGCACCCTGGCCGATGCCGGCTATAGCCCCTGGCTGGTGGGCCGGCTGCGGCCGCACAGCCAGCCCATGGCAGCGCGGCGCTATTTCTTTACCCGCATGCGGCTGCGCTTTGGCCGGGGCAAGCTGTTCTATCTGGAATACAACCTGCGGCTCTTCTGGCGGCTGCTGCGCATGCGGATAGACATCCTGACAGCCAACGACCTGGACACCCTGCCTGCCTGCTTTGCCATTGCCCTGCTGCGGCGCATCCCACTGGTGTACGACAGCCACGAATACTTTAGCGGTTCGGCCGAGCTGGCCCAGCGCCCGCTGGAGCGGGCTATATGGCGGGGGCTGGAGCAGCTGCTGCTGCCCCTGCTGCCCACCCGCCTCACCGTAAGCCAGCAGGTGGTGGATGCCTATCGGGCCGATGGCTATGGCTTTGCGCTGGTGCGCAACCTGCCCTATGCCCTACCCGCTCCGTCGCCGCCCCCAGCTGCCGAATCCCGGATCCTGCTGTACCAGGGCATGCTGAATGCAGGACGGGGCCTACCCTGGCTGGTAGAGGCCCTGCCCCTGCTGCCCGGCTGGCAGGCCTGGATAGTGGGCGATGGCGTAATGCGTGCGCCCCTGGAGGCACAGGCCCGGCAGCTGGGCGTGGCACACCGCATACGCTGGTGGGGTATGCAGCCCTTTCAGCAGCTGCCGCACATTACCGCACAGGCCAGCATTGGCCTGAGTATAGAAGATAATGAATCGCTAAACAACCGCTACAGTGCGCCCAACAAGCTGTACGACTACCTGCAGGCACGGCTGCCGGTAGTGGTAACCCCCCAGCCCGAGCACAGCGCCCTGGTGCAGCAGTACGGGCTGGGTGTGGTGATGCAAGGCTTTTCGGGACGGGCACTGGCATACGCGGTGCAGCAGCTGGTGCCCCACTATGCCCAGTACCAGCAGCAGGCCGAGCTGGCAGCCCGGCAGCTACACTGGCACAGGCAGGCACCGCAGGTGCTGGAACTATACCAAGCTGCCCGGCCCCTATGAGCAGGGCCGTGCATATTATCTGCCCCAATGTGCCCTGGCCGGCAGACTATGGTGGGGCCATAGCCAGCTACTACCACCTACAGGCCCTGGCCGAGGCTGGCCTGCACGTGCATCTGCACACTTTTCTGTACAACCGGGCACCGGCCCCCGCCCTGGCCCGGCTGTGCCAGCAGGTGCACTACTACCCACGCCGGGCGGGCCTGGGCATCCTGCGGCCAGGGCCCTATATTGTCTCTAGCCGCAGGGTGCCGGGCCTGCTGCGCAACCTGCAGGCCGCAGAAGCCCCCATCCTGAGCGAGGGCACCCACTGTAGCGGCTGGCTGGGGCACCCCAGCCTGCAGGCACGCCGCCGCGTACTGCGCATGCACAACCTGGAGCACCGCTACTATGCCAGCCTGGCACGGCAGGCACGGGGGCCCGAGCGCGCGTACCTGCACCTGGAGGCACGCCGCCTGCGGCACTACGAACTGCGGATGCTGCCGCAGCACTGCACCCATACCCTGGCCATATCGCCCGCCGAGACAGCAGAACTGATCAGGCTGGGCTACCCGCAGGTGCACTGGCTGCCCAGCTTCCATCCCTATGCCCCCATGGAGGTGCCAGACGGCATAGGCCACTACGCCCTCTACCACGGCGACCTGCGCATAGCCGCCAATGCACAGGCCGTAGCCTGGCTGGCCAGCCAGGTTTTTGCCCATACACCCTTTCCGCTTATTGTGGCAGGGCATAGCCCCCCACCCTGGCTACGGGCCCATCTGGCGGCTTTTACGCACATACAGCTCATTGCCTCGCCCACCCGTGCGCAGCTGGAAGTGCTGATAGCCGGAGCCCAGCTGCACCTGCTGCACAGCACCCAAACCGGCGGCCTGAAGCTGAAGCTACTGCACTGCCTGTACAAGGGGCGACATGTGCTGGCCAACGAGAACACCCTGACAGGCAGTGGGCTGGAGGCAGCCGTAACGGCCTGCCAGTCGGCGCAAGACTACCTGACAGCCCTGCTCGAGCTACAAGACCGGCCCGTATCTGCCAGCCAGCTACAGGCCCGGGCCGTGGCACTCGGCCTGTATGACAAGGAAACCCAGCTGAAGACCAGCCTGGATGCGCTGGGCCTGCACTGAAGCCCCCCTCCCCCACCCTGCATCCGCCCCAAGGGGACGCGTGTAGCAAAGGGGCGCAACCCTGTCCAAACTCGAATGCGCCCACGCTTTTGGCATCAGCTGGGGGCCTGGAACAGAAACGCCCCAACTTATGGTTGGGGCGTTTCTGTTCGGGTCAGTGCTAACCGGCTACGGGTGGTTGTGCTGGCTAAGCCGGTTGTTGCTGCCGCTTCAGGCCATCGGCTGTCTTGAAGAGGCTGATCAGGCTACTGGTGTTAGCGTCTGTAAAGCGGATGTGTAGTTCCACTTGCTTACCCGTGTTGTCCAGTGCCACGTGGTCTATCCCTGCCGCTTGGGCAAATCTGCCAAAATCGTCCCATTTTTTGCCGTTCTCGCTCAGGCGGTCGGGGCTCAGGTTTACATAGCCGCACAGCGGGGCACTAGCCAGCTTCAGCAGGCTCTGTGGCAGTGGCTGGCCGGCCGGTGGGGTACCGGTGCTGATCTTTTCGATCAGGCTACGCTCGTTGCTAGCCAGCAGGTATTGGTCTACATAGGTAAAGTACAGGGCACCCAGCGGGCTATTGGCCAGGGTGCTTATCTTGCCTTCCTTCTGTAGGCTCACACCCAGTTTTTCTAGCAGGGCATCCAGGCCCTTCGGGTCCTTAACGCCCAGGGCGGCCAGGTAGATGGGGTCGGGGCGCTGCGTGCCATTGTCTCGGGTTACCATCCGCACATCGGTTATTGCCAGCAGTAGCTTGCCACTCAGCATCTCGTCCAGCCGCTCGGGGCTCAGGCCCGCTACGGCCATGGCACCCTTGGCCATATCCAGCTGCTGCTTCATCATCTCCACCTTCTTGCCGGCCTCATCTGCATTAGCAAAAAGGTTTTTGAAGTTTATGCTATAACCAAAGAAACCAATCAGGTGCTCCGCAGGAAGGTATTTGAATACCTCGGCTCCCAGATTTTCGCCAGCTATCGGCTTCATGCCCGCCATAAAGCCCGCGTTCATCTGGCGGTCTAGCCTGAATACAAGCTCACCCTGCTTGAAGTCAACAAACAGCCTGAAGGTATTGCTTGCCAGATCTTGTTCCTTCATTCCAAAGGATTCCAGCTGGGTTTTGGTCATGCCCGCGCCATCGGTCAGGCTCTTCAGGCTAGCAAACAGGCCCATATCCTGCACTTCCTTTACAAAGGCCATAAAGTCCTCGTTTGCGCCCAGGCTAGCCTCTTCTTTCAAGGCTATGTAGTCAAATGCCCTGTCCTCCAGCTTTGCTTCTGCTTCCACGGTGCTGGCAAGCAGCATAAGACCCCGATTTTCATTGAAGAGGAGTATTCCGGCATCTTTCAGCGATACTTCATATCCCTTTTTGGTGTCAAACTTCATTCCGGTCTTTTCCAGGCTTGCCTTCAGGTTTTTCGGGTCCGAAACACCGAATGAAATGCCCATATAGCGCTCCTTCTTTTCCAGGCTCAGCGTATAGATGTACACATCCTGCTCCATGTTTACGCCGCTGCTTTTGGGGTCCTTCAGCACACCGGTCATCAGCTGCTGGATCTTCTGATCGTCCTCTCCGCCATTTTTCATTTCCTCCTCCCAGGCCCGGAATCCCTCCAGCTGGCTCAGCTGCTCGTAGCTGGCTTTGCCCATCAGGCTCTTCAGTTTCACCACGGCTACACTGCTGGCCTGGGCAGGCACAGGCACCACGTTTGCGTGCTTATCGCCCCCGCAGGCTACCATCCATACAGCGGCTACTACCAGTAGGCTGATGCGTTTCAGTTTTTCAATCATGTGTGAAGACTTAGGATGAGGGTAAAAAAAATAAGTAGGTATGCAATTAATGGCTCAAGTATAAGGCAATTCTACTTTCTACACAAGAAATGCGTACCTTTGCGCCCGAAATGAGGTACTATGGCATTCAATCCGTGCTGACCCTGCTGGTGGTGCTGGTGCACGTGCTGGTAGCGGTGGTGCAGCCACACAGCTACCCGATGGGGGGTCGGCTATTCTGGATTTTGCTGGCTTCCAGCCTGTTCCTTAGTGGCAAGACATTCTTGGCCTATACGCTGGTGCGCAGCCGCATGGGCGGCAATCCCTACGCCTTTACCAACGCGGTAATGGGTAGCCTGATGCTAAAGATGGTGCTGAGCATTGCCTTTGTGCTTTTTGTGCTGCTGGTGGTGGGGGATGTAAACAAGATGGCCTTTGCCGCATCGTACTTTTCTGCCTATTTATTATTCACGTCGTTTGAAATTTATGCGCTGCTGAATAATTTGCGCCCCGATTCGAAAAAAGAGCTCTCCTAGCCCCATTTCCATGACCCACTTTCTATCTCCCGTCTCCTTTTTGCGCCACGCTGCCAGCCAGTGCCTGGGCGTGGCCCTGGTGCTGTGCACGACCTGGGGGGGCGGCGCGCTGGCTACCGAACCACAGAACGCAAACCACCCCGCACCTGGGGCATCAACCGAGAACCTGGTGCACGAAATGGAAGCGGGAGAAAAGTTTGATGTAAGCGAAACCCTGATGCACCACGTGATTGAAAATCACGACTGGCACATAATGGATCTGCCGGGCACAAACGGCTACACCGAAATAGCCGTGCACCTGCCTTGGATGCTGTACCACAGCGAAAAGGGTTTTCAATTTTTCATGCTGAGCGAGGGCAGCGAGCACGCCAATGAAGAGAAAGCCCTGCAGCACGGATACGCACTCAGCCACGGCAAACTGCACCCGGTGCGCGCCGATGTGCAGGTACTGGAGGCCGGTGGCATCCCCAGCGAAGAATTTGCCGCCCACCTGGAGCTGGATGAAGCAGGAAACTGGGTACCCAAAAAGGGTGACCACCATGTGGTGCGTACCCATAGCGGGGTGCTGTACGCAGTAGACACCGAGGCCAGCGTGCTGGACTTCAGCATTAGCAAGACCCCCCTGCACATGATGATTGTGGCACTGCTGATGCTGCTTGTCTTCACCTCGGTAGCCCGCGCATACAAAAAGCGGGGGGTAAAGTCGGCCCCAAAAGGGCTGCAGAGCCTGGTAGAGCCAGTCATTATGTTTGTAGAAGAAAACATAGCCGCGCCCAACATGCACGGCAAGCACAAGCGCTTTATGCCCTATCTGCTCACCCTCTTCTTTTTTATCTGGATCAGCAACATGCTGGGCCTGATGCCCTTGAGCAGTAACATTGCCGGAAACATCAGCGTAACCGCCGCCCTGGCTGCCCTTACCCTGCTGGTTACCTGGTTTAGCAGCAACAAAGCCTACTGGCAGCACATCTTCTGGTTTCCGGGCGTGCCCACAGGGGTCAAGTTCATTATGATGCCGGTAGAAATTGTCGGCATGTTTACCAAGCCCTTTTCGCTCACCATCCGGCTTTTTGCCAACATTGCCGGCGGCCATTTTATGGTACTGGCGCTGGTAAGCCTCATCTTTATCCTGGGCGACTCTGGCAAAAGTGCCGCCGGTGCCTATGGCATTATGCCGCTTTCCGTTGCCTTTACGCTCTTTATCCTTACCCTGGAGGTGCTGGTAGCAGCCCTGCAGGCCTATGTGTTCACCATGCTCACGGCCGTCTTCATCGGCCAGGCCATGGAGAGCCATGACCATCACCACGAGCACGCCACCGAGGATACGGCCACGGTAGCACACGCCTAATCTTTGTTCATTTTTTCATTTCAATATCCATACATCATGTTTGTTCAACTTCTGGATTCGATTGGTCAGTTTGGTGCTGGTATCGGTGCCGGCATCGCGGTAATTGGTGTAGGCATGGGTATCGGCCGCCTGGCTGCCACATCTGTGGAGAGCATGGCACGCCAGCCCGAAGCCTCAGCCGACATCCGTGGATCCATGATCCTCACCGCCGCGCTGATTGAGGGTGTAGCCCTCTTTGGCGAGGTAGTGTGCCTGCTGATCGCTGTAAGCTAAACGGAAGAATTCGGGAGATCCACACGGTTGGTGTGGCCATCTCCCGAATTTGATTGTAGAACAAACCCTATCTTTGCACCGCACTTTACTCACCGTCTTATATCCGCCCGATCATGGAAATCATTCTCCCCAAGTTTGGCCTCTTCTTCTGGACCCTGGTGGTCTTTCTGATTCTTTTCTTCCTGCTGAAAAAGCTAGCCTGGAAGCCTATACTAAAGGCAATAAGCGAGCGTGAGCAAGACATAGACCAGAAGCTGAACGCTGCAGCCAAAGCAGAGAAGAAAATGCAGCGCCTAACAGCCGAGAACGAGCGCATCCTGCAAGAAGCACGCGCCGAACGTGAGGGGATACTGCGCGAGGCCAACGCCGCCAAAGACCGCATTGTAGCCGAAGCGCAAAACCGGGCCAAAGCAGAAGCCGACAAAATGATAGCTGCCGCCCAGGTGCAGATAGACCTGGCAAAAGCCAGTGCGATGGAAGAGCTAAAGGTATCGGCCGCCACCCTGGCCCTGGAGATTGCAGAAAAGGTACTGCGCAGCGAATTTGCCGACAAAGGCAAGCAGGAGCAGTACATCAAAGGGCTGATCCAGGAAGTAAGTCTCAACTAGCCCATACCTATGCTACAGGATCGGATTGCCCACCGCTATGCCAAGTCACTCTTTGAGCTAGCGCTGGAGAAAGACATACTCGAGCAGGTAAAGGACGACCTGCAGGCCCTGGATGACCTCTTCCACAAGAGCTACGACCTGCGCGTGCTACTGCGCAGCCCAGTGATTACGAGCCGAAAAAAGTGGGCGGTGCTAAACCAACTACTAAAAGCCAAGCTGTCCGACACCGTATTCCAGTTTTTGCACATACTGACCCTGAAGGGACGCGAGGCGCTACTGGACTTTGTGTGGAATGAGTTTGAAAAACTGTACAACGCCCACAAGAATATTACCGTGGTACAGGTGCAGACTGCCGTGCCCCTGGAGGTGGTAGACCGCCAGCAGCTGATACGCACCCTGGAAGCCCAGCTGGATACGCAGGTAGACCTGAAAGAAGCCGTAGACCCCGAGCTGATAGCTGGCCTGGAGCTTAGAATCGGCCACAAACTGTACGATGGTACAATAGCCAACGCGCTACGAAAAATTAAACAAGAATTAGTCCTGAATTAGAACTGTCATGATAGAAGTACGTCCCGACGAAGTATCTGCCATTCTGCGCGAGCAGCTATCTGGCCTGAAGAGTGCTAACGAACTGGAAGAAGTAGGCACTGTATTGCAAGTAGGCGATGGCATTGCCCGCATCTACGGCCTCACCAGCGTACAGGCTGGCGAGTTGATCGAATTTGAGAACGGCCTGAAAGGCATGGTGCTGAACCTGGAAGAAGACAACGTTGGAGCCGTACTATTTGGTGTCTCCGAGGGGATAAAGGAGGGAGATACCGTTCGCCGTACCCGCGCCATTGCCAGCCTGAAGGTGGGCGAGGGCCTACTGGGCCGCGTAATAGACCCCCTAGGCAATCCCATAGACGGAAAGGGCCCCATCAGCGGCCAGCTGTACGATAGCCCCTTTGAGCGCAAGGCACCCGGCGTAATTTTCCGCGAGCCCGTGAGCGAGCCGCTGCAAACGGGTGTAAAGGCCATAGATGGTATGATTCCCATCGGCAGGGGTCAGCGCGAGCTGATCATTGGCGACCGCTCTACCGGTAAGACGGCCATTGCCATCGACACCATCATCAACCAAAAGGCTGGTTTTGAGAGTGGCAAAGACCCGGTATACTGCATCTATGTAGCCTCCGGACAGAAAGCCTCCACCGTAGCCAACATTGTGAAGGTGCTGGAGGAGAATGGAGCCATGCAGTACTCCGTAGTGGTGGCAGCCCCCGCCAGTAGCCCCACCCCCATGCAGTTTTTTGCCCCCTTTGCCGGAGCTGCCATCGGCGAGTTTTTCCGCGACAGTGGCCGCCACGCCCTGGTGGTATTTGACGACCTGAGCAAGCAGGCCGTAGCTTACCGCGAGGTGAGCCTGCTGCTGCGCCGCCCCCCGGGGCGCGAGGCCTACCCCGGCGACGTATTCTACCTGCACAGCCGCCTGCTGGAGCGTGCCGCCAAGGTGATTAAAAAGGACGAGATAGCCCAGCAGATGAACGACCTGCCTGAGTCCTTCAAAGGGATCGTAAAAGGCGGCGGATCCCTTACAGCCCTGCCTATCATCGAAACGCAGGCGGGCGACGTATCGGCCTACATCCCCACCAACGTGATCTCCATTACGGATGGACAGATCTTCTTGGAGAGCGACCTGTTCAACAGCGGCGTGCTACCCGCCATCAACGTGGGGATCAGCGTAAGCCGTGTAGGGGGTGCTGCCCAGATCAAGTCGATGAAAAAAGTAGCCGGTACGCTGAAGGTGAGCCTACAGCAGTATCGCGAGCTGGAGGCCTTTGCCAAGTTCGGCTCCGACCTGGATGCCTCTACCCAGGCACAGCTGGAAATGGGCAAGCGCAACGTAGAGATCCTGAAGCAGGGCCAATACGATCCGCTTCCCGTAGCCCATCAGGTAGCTATCCTGTACGTAGGGGTGAACAACCTGGCCAAAGAGGTGCCCGTAGACAAGATGAAGCAGTTTGAACGTAGCTATCTGCAGCTACTGGAAAGCAACCATGGGGGCATTCTGGAAGCCCTGAAGGCGGGCAAGCTGGATGACGAAATTACCAACACCCTGAAAAAAGTGGCTGCCGAGGTAGCTGCCGGATTCGCCAAAGCCTAAAGGACGATGCCCAGCTTAAAAGAGATACGCGCACGTATCCGGAGTGTGCAAACCACGCAGCAGACCACCAAGGCCATGAAAATGGTGGCGGCCAGCAAGCTGCGCAGGGCACAGGACAACATCGTGCAGTTCCGCCCCTATGCCCGCAAACTGAAGGGCCTGCTCGGTAACCTGACTGCCAGCACCGAGGGGCAGCTAAGCAGCCCCTATGCCGAGGCCAATGAGTCGAACACCGTGCTCTTGGTGCTCATTACCTCAAACCGTGGGCTGTGCGGCGCTTTCAACAACCAGATTATCAAAAAGCTGGCTCGGGATGTGGAAACCACCTACGCCGAGCAGGCCGCAAATGGCAAGCTGAAGCTGCTGTGTATTGGTAAGCGGGGCTACGACTTCTTTCGTCGCCGTAGCCTGCCCCTTGTGGGCCAGAACCATGATGTGTTTGCCGGGATAAGTTTCGAAACGGTAAATGCCGTAGCTAGCCAGGTGATGGATGGATACCTGAAGGGAGAATGGGGAAAAGTAGTACTATACTACAATAGCTTCAAGAATGTGGCTACCCAGATACCTACAGCAGATAGCTTCCTGCCTGTAAGCCTGGAAAACCTGGAGAAGGGTTCGGAGCTAAAGACTGACTACATCTTCGAGCCGAAAAAGGAAGCCATGCTCACGCAGCTTATTCCGCAGATCCTGCGCATACAGTTTTATGCCAGCTGCCTGGAGAGCAACGCCGCCGAGCATGGGGCACGTATGGTAGCCATGGACAATGCCACCGAAAACGCCCAGGTGCTGATAGATGACCTGAAACTGAAGTTCAACAAGGCACGCCAGGCAGCCATCACCAACGAAATTCTGGAAATAGTAGGTGGGGCCGAAGCACTAAGTGCCTAGCCATCTGCATAGCTTCCATATAGGCAGGCCGAAAAAGCGGGATTGCCTGGTTAAAGTCCCCTTGGAGCCTACCAGCACAACCCCATTAACAACCCTGTAGCAGGCAATCCTACCGATTGCCTGCTTTCTTTTTTAGCTTAGGAGGATGATTCCGTACACGCCCAGTCTCAACTGTCGCGGGCAGCTGCTCGCGCTGGATGTGCCCAGGCTCATGGGCATCCTGAACCTGACCCCGGACAGCTTTAGCGACAGCGGAAAGTACAATAACACGGACGCAGCCCTACGGCACGTGGAGCAGATGCTGGCAGAAGGGGCCGATATCATAGATATTGGTGCCTATAGCAGCCGCCCAGGGGCCACACACATTACGCCCGAGGAGGAACTAGCACGGCTGCGCGGGCCCGTTTCAGCCATTCGCGACCGATTTCCCGAGGTCATCCTGAGTATAGACACATTCCGTGCCGCCGTGGCACACCCCATGCTGCAAATGGGGGTGCAGATTGTGAACGATATAGCGGGCGGGCTGCAAGACCCCACACTGATGGCACTGGCCGCGCAGCACCAGGCACCCTATGTACTGATGCACATGCAGGGTACCCCACAAAGCATGCAGCACAACCCGCAGTATGCAGCAGTAGAGCAGGAGGTGCACGCCTACTTTGTGGAAGGGCTACGCCGCGCGCGGGCTGCCGGGCTAGGCGATGTAATGCTGGATCCTGGCTTTGGCTTTGGCAAAACCGCCGAGCATAACTACCGCCTCTTTGCCCACCTGTCTACCTTTGGCCTGCTGGGTGCCCCTTTGCTTATTGGCATCAGCCGGAAGAGCATGCTGACCAGGGCCCTGGGCATAGAGCCCGCTGGCAGCCTGCCTGTAGCAAGTGCACTGCACTACCGCGCACTTTGCGCCGGGGTTCGTATCTTGCGGGTACACGATGTGGCGGCGGCAGCGGCCGTGCGCACGCTATACCAGCAGTATGGAGCTATTTAGGATTGGCTTTATCTCCTTCAACCTGATCGACCTGATGGATGTGTCGCTGGTAAGCTTCTTGTTTTACCGCATCCACCGGGCGCTGCGCAATACCATGGCCATTCCCCTGGTATCGCTGCTGGTTCTGGCCTTTATCTTTACCCAGCTGGTAGACCTCTTCAACTTCTCTGTCATGGGCCGTTTGTTCGAGGAGTTTCTGCAGCTGGCCAGCATTGCCCTGATGGTTATTTTTGCGCCCGAGCTACGGCGTATGGCCCTTAGCCTGGGCCAGCATAGCTTTTTCGAACGATTTCGCCGCCGTTTTGGCGAAGGCCTGAGTGGCAACCTACCCTATAGCGAGATAATAGCCGCCGTAGAAGAAATGGCAGAGAGCCGTACGGGGGCAATCATTGTGCTTATGGGCAATACAAACCTGGACAGTTTTATCAAAACGGGTGACGAAATCAATGCCAGTGTAAGTAAGCGGCTGCTGCTTTCCATCTTCCACAAGAATAGCCCGCTGCACGATGGGGCTGTGCTACTAAAGGACAATACCATCCTGGCAGCGCGGGTAGTGCTACCCGTTTCCGACGATCCGGACATTCCGCCAGAGCTGGGACTGCGCCACCGCTCTGCCCTGGGTATCAGCGAGATAACAGATGCAGAGGCCATTGTGGTAAGTGAGGAAACAGGCAAGGTCAGCTTTGCCTCGCGGGGCCGACTGAAGCGGAACCTGAGTGCGGCTGAGCTGAAGCAGTTTATGCTGGACTTTCACAGCGATACCGGCCAGACCCTCGTTTAAGAACCTGACAGGTGACCCATCTACTTTTGCTACGAAGCTGACGGAGCGCGTGCCGCCGGCAGCCCACCCAGGCCTAGGTTACGTACCCCAGCAGCGCCCACATGAATGAAGGCGGAAGGGATACCGGGCTAGTGCTCTACCAAAAACTGCTTCTGAACCAGCCGTAACCCGGCTTCTGGGTCGTGGCTGGGCAGGTAGAGGAACGGCCGCTGCTGGGCATAGTCTAGAATCTTCTGGTAGGTATTACGCGCTAAGCCATAATCCTGGTGCACCCCGGGCAGCTGCCTCAGCAGCAACTGCTGCTGGGTGTAGGTCACATCCCCTGCAAAAAATATATCCCCTTCATCCGCGCGTAGTAGCACCGAGCTATGGCCACGCGTATGCCCTGGGGTAGGCAAATACAGCAAGTCTCCAGCTTGGGTCAGAGGCATGGCCGCGCCAAATATGGGTAACTGATCTGGTAGATAGGTGAGCGTTCGAGGCCGAAATCCCTTGGGCCAGGTGCTGGAAGAGGGGCTATAAGGGTGCTTCCACTCGACCTCTCCCACCACCACCTCTGTCTTGGGAAAAAAGCGAAGGCCATCGGTATGGTCCAAATGTAGGTGAGTAAGAATCACCAACTGTACGCGATCTAGCTGGAGACCCAGGCGCTCAAACTGCCTATCCAGCACCTCAGTATCGGCTATCCGGAAACGCATAGTATGCCGGGATATGTATCGATTGAGAGCAGATTCGCCGGCCAGGTGCTGATCGCTATCCATGGCTTCCGGTATTTCACCAGTATCAATGACAATGAGCCCCTCTGGATGTTCGATCACCCACACCCAGATAGGCATGTAGTCGGCATACTGACCGCCCAGTAGAATATTCAGCTTAGAGAGCGGACCAGGCCCCTTCTTCGCCAAGAAGTTTCGCTTTACAGATCCTTCGCCCGTACTGAAAGCATGGATTTTAATAGGCCTGCCTTGTAAGGTATAGGAAGCGCTCACCGGCTGGTACCCCGTAGGCTGTGCAAATGAGGGGAGGGAGTGCTGTGAAGTACCAGTTGTAGAATGTGACTTGGGGTCAAACCAATTCGTACCATTAGCCAGTACCCGCGTACCGAGAAGGACAGTTATCCCAGCCATAGCTGATTGTTGCAGAAACCTACGTCTTTCCATAAAATAGTGGTTTTAGGCTAAAGTTGATTAAAAACAAGCCGGTGCCTCGGCCCTGGTCAATAGGCAGCTACCCAATGGCTTCCTAGGCGCACCCTACACAACGAAGTACGCCTGTGCACGTGCATTAAGTAATAACAAAAGATAAGATCGAACAAGGGTATCAATCGAGACCCAAAAGTAAAATTAGTAGATAAAGCAGGCTGCACACGCAGTGGCTAGAGCCCACCCTCGACAGCTTGCTGCCGTCTTCTGATGCGGCTGAGCGAAACCGGCGTAATCCCGAGAAAAGTAGCCAGTTGGTGCTGAGGTACCCGCTGGAGCAACTCGGGCCTAGTATCGCATAGCCACCTATAGCGCTCTGCGGGGCTATCCAAAAGATGGGCCGCGTATAGTGCATGCAGGGCTACAAAGCGCTCCTCTAGCAGCACCCGTATCCAGCGATTCAGGACGGGATGAGTGTTCAAAAGTTGTTGGAAAGCTGGGTAGGAGATTCCCCATAGCGTGCTCTCTTCCATGGCCTCCAGCCCTTGCCTACTAGGCTGCTGGGTAATAAAGCTGTCATAAGCCCCGGCAAAACCATTCTCGAGGAAGAAGTAGCCCGATAGATCTTTTCCCAGCTTTTCATAGTACACCCTCAGCCCTCCGGTCTCCACATAATACAAGTGGCTTGCTGTATCGCCAGGCCGAAGCAGCTGCGCTTTTCGCGATACCGTTTGCACCTGAAAAGCTTGTTCCACGGCTTTAATAACCACTGGGTCTAGCTGCTGCGCGTGCAGATGTTTAGCGAGAGGGTGAGCACTCATTTTTTTAGATTGAGCTCAGGCTGGATGCTTGGCAAAACAAATGTTGCGAAAAGGTACAACAAAAGCTGCCGTGGGGGAAAAATAGGTCTGGGAGAGAGGTGGGTACCTGTTTGACGCAACTCATCCCCGCCGGACTTCTTCCTGAAACAGCGACTTGACTATGCATCCAAGGTCTTGCCTCCTGCGCCGCAAGCAAAGGGACCGCATACCCCAAATACCCAGAACAGACTACGAAGGACAACAAAAGTAGCACGGGCTACAGCACACCCAGGGCCAGCCGAGAAGATAGAAGCCCAGGCCCTACAACAGGCCGACCTACTATGTGTATCTTTGCAGTATGCCACTAGCACCACAGGACGACCCCAAGCAGGTAAGGCAAGACATCCGCAGCCTGGAGCCAGAGGCGCTGCAGGCGTGGTTTGAGGAGCGGGGAGAGAAGGCCTTTCGTGCCCGGCAGGTGTATGAATGGCTGTGGCAGCACCGGGCCGACAGCTTTGAGCAGATGACCAACCTGAGCAAGCCCCTGCGCATGCAGCTGGCCGAGGCCTTTGCGCTGTGCCGCCTGGAGATCCGGCAGGAGCAGCGTAGTGGAGATGGTACCATCAAGTACGCCTTTGGGCTGGCAGACGGCAACGTGATAGAGGGGGTACTGATCCCCCAGGGCGACCGGATGACCGCCTGTGTAAGCAGCCAGAGTGGCTGTAGCCTGAGCTGCAAGTTCTGCGCCACCGGCTACCTGCCGCTAAAGCGGAACCTGTATGCCTACGAGATAGTAGACCAGGTGATGCTGATAGACGAGGCGGCACGCAGGCACTACGGGAAGCCGCTGACGAATATTGTGTATATGGGCATGGGCGAGCCGCTGCTAAACTACCGAAACGTGCTGGAGAGCATCCGCCGCATAACCGCCCCCGAGGGGCTGGGCATGGGGGCACGCCGCATTACGGTAAGCACGGCAGGCATAGCCAAGATGATCAGAAAGCTGGGCGATGATGGCTACCGCAGCGAGCTGGCCCTGAGCCTGCACGCCGCCAATGACCAGAAGCGCAGCGAGATCATGCCCATCAATGAAACCAACAGCCTGGAGGTGCTGGCCGATGCCCTGCGCTACTTTTACGACAAAACTGGCACCCGCATTACCCTGGAGTATGTGGCCCTGGGGGGCGTGAATGACAGCCTGCAGGATGCTGAGGAGCTGCTGGCCTTTGTGCGGCAGGTGCCCAGCAAGGTGAACATCATTGAGTACAACCCCATTGCCCTAGCCGACTACCGGGCCAGCAGTGGCAACCAGCTGTACCGCTTTAAAGAGCACCTGGAGCGGGGGGGCGCTATCGTAAACATCCGCCGCAGCCGGGGCAAGGATATAGATGCCGCCTGTGGCCAGCTAGCGGCCCTCCCGCCCCGGTCGTAGGCCGCCTCCCCTGCCTTATACGTATACTCCGCCCGGAGGCACCGGCAGCAAACAGAGGGAATACCGCGCCACGCCTACAGTGCCCCAAAGGTTACTGCCTTTGCACGCTACCGCTACCGCTACCAATCACCTTGCTTTCCAGCTTGGGTTCGCCATAGTAGCGCACATCTCCACTACCTATCAGCTCTACCTTCAGTTTGTCCGAGACAGATACGTCTGTATCTCCGCTACCCACCAGCTTTATTTCTACGGTCTTACACAATAATTCCTTGGCCAGTATGTTTCCACTACCCTCCTGGCGTAGCTCCAACTTGTCGCAGCTACCCCCTAGCTTAATATCTCCACTTCCCTTCAAGTGAATCTCTGCCGACTGGCATTGCAGCTGTGAGGCATGCAGGTTGCCGCTTCCTTCTACATTCGCCGTTAGCTTGTTGCACGTACCCCGCAGCACCATGTCTCCGCTGCCCTTCAGTTCTACCTCCAGGGTGTTGTAGTTCATGTTATTCAGCTCCATAGACCCACTACCCAGCTGTTGCAATTTGCTAAGTTTTGATGCCACTACCCTTACAGTGAGGGTTTCCATATTTACCTTTTTCTTTTTGCTCTTGTCCGTTATGATAAGTACGCCATTTTTCAGATTAACAGCTACATTGTCTCGCACATTGCTGTCGCCCTCCACAGTCCAGCCCTCGGGGCCCTCGGTCGTGATTACTATATAGCAACTACCCCGGTTGACAAGCGCTTGGATAGATTGTCCAAATACCTGGCCAAGCAAGCTACCTGCCAGCGTAGCTAGGAGGAAATAGTTTTTCATAGAGTTTTTCATGGATCGAAATAAATGAATTTCGCTCGACCCCCCCTCAAAAAAATAGGAAAAGGGGCTTGACTATCAAAGTACAAGAAATCACCTTGTAAGTCAATGGATAACAGCAATTTAAGCAGATATAGGCAGAAAAAGATTCTGCAGGCATTCGCCCTGGGGCTAACAGCCACCCAGGCCTCGAGTCTTTTGCAGATTAATCGGAACACAATAAATCGTTACTATCGCTTTTTTCGTGAACAGATCTTAGTCCATCAAACCAAAGAATTTGAGCAACAAGTAGGAGAAATGGAGCTGGATGAAAGCTATTTTGGAGGCGTTAGGAAG
>JAJTIE010000056.1 GCA_021300195.1 Bacteroidota bacterium
TAACAATGCCCTCCGGGCAGCTTGGGATCCTTTTGGGGCATGGGGTGGCCCCTCGTCATCGGGCAGCTGTGCCGTGCGCAATACCCAGTCCGGCTGGCTACAGGTGCAGTACGACCTGTGCCCCCTGAGTGGCAATAGCTGTGTGCAGTTCCGGTTGACAACCGATTTGGTAGATGCGGGCTGCACACCCGCCCACTTCGCTATTGACAATTTCCGCATCGGCGACCCCAAGGCCTTTACCGTGGGCATTGTCAACTTTAACCGGCCTTTTCGTTTTGGCCAAGCCAGCACTGAATGTGCCGATTTGGGGGCTGCCGAGCCGGTAACCATTATGCTGGAGAATACCGCCTGCCGCCCGGTGGTGAACCTGCCTGTGGCCCTGAGCGTAAGCCGCGCAGGTGCCGGGGTGGTGGGTACCTCCAGCGGCACGGTTACCGTACCCAAGCAGGGGCGGGCGTACCTGACCTTCCCGGACAACATCAACTTGGACACGCCGGGCGACTACACCCTGACGGCCACCCTAACCCCCCAGCCGGGAGACAATAATGCCACTGACGACGTACTGACCTGGACCGTGCGCACCAGCCAGACACCCGTAACGGTAGCCAGCTCCTACCTGGCCGACTTCAATAGTGGCAACCAGGGATTTGTACCCACGGCCAATAGTAGTTTTGGGTTCCAAAACAACCGTACCAACTTCTGGCGGCAGGGGCCGCTACCTGCTGGCTATGCTGCCTACAATGGCGGAACCCCCGCCGACCCGAGCGATGACGTGGATGCCACCCACGGCGAAGCCTGGTACCTGGAGGTAAATGGCCGAGATCCGGATCCAAACCTATGGACTGACTCGTACTACCGAAACTTCGAGCTGTACACCCCCATTTTCGACCTGAGCCAGATCAATCAGCCCACCATTAGCTTCGATTTCAAGATGAATATGCTTGGCCAGAGTGGCGTGACAGTTCAGTATCGCTATACAGATGCCACAGGTACCCAAGGCTGGACCAATCTGGGGACCAATGCCGCTGCCAGTTTTTACGGGCTTGCTCCCAGTGCCTGGAATTCTCCCGGATTTGGTACGCCCACGGGCTCTTCGGGCACCCAATTCAGAACCACCCGGAGCGACTGGCAGCAGGCCAGCTATACGGGTACGGAACTATGCCAGGCATCCGGCCGTGGGTGTGTGCAGTTCCGTTTCGTAGTGGATATGATTAGCACTGTGATTCCGCAGCATTTCGCTATCGATAATTTCCGCATAGGGGGTGCCCGTCCCTACAATATCGCTATCGAGAACATTACGGGCCCTACCAACGGCAGGTGCGCCGGCCTGGGCGCTGCCGAGCAGATAACGGTGATGCTGCGCAACGAAGCCTGTATGTCCATCCTGAACCTGCCCATTTCGGTGCAGGTGGATGGCCCGGGCGGCAGCAGTCAAACCTTGAATGGCACCATCGCTAGCCTGCCCGTAGCCAATGACCCAAACTTTATCTTCTACTACACCCTACCCGGTACGGCAAACATGAGTACAGATGGCGAATACACCCTTACGGCCCGGATAACCGCTCCGGCCGGAGAACTGAATGCCGCCCTGAATGACGGCGACAACACCCTGGTGCAGAACCGCCAGACTCAGCCCATCGACCTGAACCTGGGCAACTTCGTAGCCGACTTTGAGAACGATGCCCAGCGTAACGATTTCTTCGTGGCCATACGCCCCACCGGCACGGATCCGAATGCGAACTATTGGAAGAACGGTACCCTGCCCGCCGGCTATGCGGGCTTCGCAAACGGAGCTGGCAATGTGGACGCAAGCGAAGGCCGAGCCTGGTATCTGCTCTACCGCCGCAATGGGGATGTGCAGCTGGAGACCCCCAGCTTCAACTTCAGCAACCTACCAGCCAACAGCAATATGATGCTGGAGTTTGACCTCAAGCTGAGCGCAGCAGAGGCTAAGCGAATGGTGGTTCAGTATCAGCGAAATGACGACGGAACATGGCGTACCCTGGGTGGTAATGATCCTGCCTATCCAGACTTCTACACCAAGGCGCAATATTTCAATGGTAACACAGGCACTTTTATCGCTGCTTTTGGCGGCTCGCAGTTTTCTAATGTGCCGCGTGTAGTGCCGGGTTGGCTGCATGTATCCTATCCGGTGTGCCGGGATGTGGGGAATGCGGCCTGTGTGAAATTCCGATTTGAAGTTTCGCAGGGGTCTGGTGCCAATCCCCAGTTTGCGATCGACAACTTCACGATCCGCAATGTAGGGCCCGATGTAAGCCCCACTGCCGTGGTAAGCCCCGCGCCCGGCAATGCCGGCAGCTGCGCCTATGGCCCCAATACGCCGCTGGTGGTGCGCGTGTTTAACCGCAGCTGCCAGACACTGACCGCCGATGTGCCCATCCAGGCGGTGGTAGATGGCCCCGGCCCCCAGCAGACCTATAGCGTTACGATGCCCAATGACATCGCACCCAGTGGCACGGTAGATTTCCAGATTGGCACCGTAGACCTGAGTCGCGTAGGCACCTACAGCATCCGCATCAATACCAACCTGAATACGGACCCGATCCGGGGCAACGACACCGTGCGCAGCAGCATTACGGTCCGGGTGCCCAACATTGCCCTGTCCGGCGGCCCGTACGAAGAAGACTTTGAGGATGCCA
>JAJTIE010000057.1 GCA_021300195.1 Bacteroidota bacterium
CCCACTAAAACCAGCATAGTTGGCGGGTAGGCTGGCGCTACGTGACCAAGCATTGGTGCCACTGCCCGAAACATTTACCGGTAACCAGCCAAAATCGCTGGCATCAAAGTCCGCCTCGTACGGAAACGTATTGACAAAGGGTGTTGATACGGTTACGCTTCGTCTGGCAGTATCCCCCCTAAGCATCACATCCGTATTTAACTGCGTGTAGGTGGTAATAGAATAACTACCCACCGCACTCAGATCCATACCGTTGATGAATGTATAATCGATAAAGTCAGAGCCATTTATCGGCCCGGGAATGGTTTCGTTCAGCGTCTGGGTGCCCAGGGGACCTACGATCTTCGCCTCGACGGGTATGTTCGAGATGGGAGTACAGCGTTTGTTATACACACGGATGGTATGGATCGTATTCGTGTTATATGTACAGCTACCGCTTGGGCTATCCTGGGGAGCCAGAATACTACTAATTCCTACATCCGGGCCATCGGTTACGATCTGGAAATTATCTAAGGCAAACTCGGCAGGCACGCCATTGGGTATCCAGGCTACATGCAGCCAGACACGAAACCGAACACAGGTCTGGCCGATCAGGCCACAAAGGTCTGTATTAGCCCTCCGCCAGGCGGGCACAGTAGCAGTAAGGGCGGTACCAGACAAGCCAGGAGCACCCCAGCCGGTGGTCCAGCCAGAGTGGGTGGGCTGGTACCAGCCCGGCTCTTCGTTATTACCCAAGTCGGTCCAGCTGCCGTTGCCATTCAGCTCATACTGCACTACTACGCGGCTGCCCCAGCAGCAGTTCAGGATGTTGCCAATCTTCATCTTGAAGTCCATGGCAAGGGCAAGGTTTGAACCTGCCGCTACCGTACTAAAGTCGAAGAACGGGCTGACTATATGGGGTGAGGAGCCATTGTTTGCAAAAGTAATGGTGCGCCAGGCGTTGCCCTGGCTGGCATCCGCGCCGGTAAAGCCTGCATAGCCTGCGGGCAGTGCGCCCCACTGCCAGGTTTGGCCACCGGTGCCGGCTGTCAGGGTCCAGCCTCCGTCGCTATTGTTAAAGTTCTCACTAAAAGGATATACATTGACCCGACTGGCGCGGCTGGTGGTGAAGCTGTTGTTATCCAGATATCCGTCGGTACCAAGGCCTGCACTGGCCACAAAAGTATACACCCCACCAATAGACATATTCATCGTGGTGGGCATATTGTAGCTAATGCTACCGCCTGCAGGTATAATGCCGGTATAGGTTCCAGTTAGATTCGCACTATTGGGCCCGGTTACGGCCACTGTTATCGGCAGGTTGGTCAGGTTCGCCGCCTCGGCGCTAAAGTTGGTAAGGGTTACGGTCACGGTTTCGGTGGCCGAATAGGTGCTGCTACAGGTAAGGTAAGCCGGTGCCACCAGGCCGGTAATACCTACATCCGGATCGGCAAAGAGTTTTACATTATCCACGATCCAGTACAGGCCGGCCACGCCGCCATCGGTGTAGCGAAAGCGCACGCGTACATTGGCCTGTCCGGCGGCCTGCGCACTTATGTCAATGCGGGTAAAAGCGGGCGAAGCGAGCGAACCCTGGGTTACCAGCTCGTAGTTGACCAAAGTAGTCCAGGTGGTTCCTCCGTCTATGCTCAGCTCTACAAAGGCTCCAGTGTTTTCTACCCCCGGAAAGTACTGATCGAAGCTCAAGACGGCAGAGGTACGGCCAATAAAGCTAACGGTGGGAGATACCAGGGCCGCTTCGTTGGGCGATACCGCAGGCCCTAGGCCCTGATCATCAAACTGTGCGTATCGACCATTACTGCCAAAGGCAAGGGTATTGGCAAATATCCATCCCTGTGTGCCCTGTATCACCGTGTTGGTCCAACCGCTGGGGGGATTTCCGGCAGAAAAATCCTGATTAACAAGTACATCTGCCCTGGAGAATGACCAGACGGAAGCAAGAACAAAAATCCAGACTGAAATTTTCGACATGGTATTTGATTTCGTATTGCAAAATACGTAATCAATACGGTGTTTTCAATTCCAGTTTGGCAGCTATGCCCTGATTTTGAACTGAACTGTTCATATTTGTGCCTGAACGGTTCGAATACCAGACTGGAGCGGTGCGCTACGGGCCCTGGTTGGGCGTGCAATGGCTAGCCTGGGGTCAGGGTATCGTCGTCGCTCCACTCAAATTTTAGGGGCTCAGGTTCCGGCCGTAGTCGAAATGAATAACTCCAGCCAAGGCCGAGCCTCCAGCCTGCTCCCTCCCAGCTGCTGGGCGAGCTACGTATAAACTGCCGGGGGTGCAGGCTACCCACATTGCTGGCCGTCAGCCAGATCTGGTTTTGGCCAAAGTGAAAGACCGTAGAGAGGCTGATGGGCTCCTGATAGGCCGACAGGGTATTATCTGCCAGAAAGCCGGAGAAACTATAGAGGTAGTCGGCCTGGAGGCTAAGCCAGGTAGCAGGCTGATAGGCCATGCCTAGCCCTAGCGCCAGATAGTCATTCGGCTCGCGCACCTGGTTGCCCTGCGCATCCGGATAGGTCAGGTCGCGCACATTTATATGCAAGTGCATGGGAGAGGCCAGGAAGCTCCACTTTCGAATCCTCCGGCTGATGATCAGGGTGTTTGTGTACAGTAGCCTGTTTAGAAAGCGGTCGTACAAGCGTCTGTCATCGGCCTGGCGCGCATTGGCCTGGGTGGTGGCAGAGATGCCCAGGCGATAGGTAAGCGTAAAGGGATGCCTGCCATGCCGCTGGCGGTACAGGGCCAGGCCTAGGCCCATATCCAGCAGCTCGGCCTGGCGCGTGCGGCTCAGGCTTGCGTACAGGCGCCTGCCCAGCCCGTAGCGTAGGCCTATCTGCACATCGCTGCTACTGTCTATGCCCCACAGCCGGTTTCCGCCCAGATCTACGGAACCCTGTCGGGTATGAAAAAAAGGCTCCAGAACGTATTTGCCCGGCATGTAATCCGTATATAAAATACCCGTGGTGGCCGTGCCAAAGGCAGCGCCCGTAAGGGTACCCACCGATGCACTATCGTGCTGGGCAGGCCCCGATGCGGCCACCTGCGCCAAGCCACCCTGCAGGTGCAGCAGCAGCAAGCTGAAAAGGCCAAAAGCTTTCATCGGCCCAAGATACGAAGCCTCTGTTACACGCTGCCAGCTACAGACACAATGGAAACCAGCCATGCAAATCGCTGCCCTATCCGTCCCTATTCCATTTTCGATACTTAATGCATACAGCTCTTCTTCCTGTCTATTATTCCTCTCTGCACTAGGCAATACATACAGCTGATGGCCCATAGGCTGTAGAGTCATTACAGGCGGATCGGGGTACAAGCGGTGGGCACCTGCAACTCTTTCTGTGCGAGGCTGGTAC
>JAJTIE010000058.1 GCA_021300195.1 Bacteroidota bacterium
CAGGTAGCCACCGTCGGCAGTAGCTACGATGGTGGTCAACTCATCATTTAGGCTACCACCATAGCTTTGGTCCCACGCCATGGCGGGCTGGGCCAGGCTGCTGCGCCAGGCCCCTATAAGAAAGAACAATGCGAAGAAAAGCCTTAGACCTGTTCGGCCAGCCCGAACGCTACGCGCACCGCGGGGGGGGGGGTAAAGTTTACATACATATGAGTAAAAATTGGATTTACAAGAGGGGCTTTAACAATAAGTAAAGAGAAACAATTGGGTGAATTTATATACTTTATGGACGATAGCCAACCCTTATACCACTTTTCCTTTTTCCAGGTACCTGGGTCTTTCCGGTTCTGCGCCTGCTACTTGGGCCGTGCCAGCTTGAAGGCCCGTTCATTCACCTGGCCCATCTGGCCCTGGTACTGCCACAGCAGGGCGCGTGCGTACTTCTGGAACACCCGGTTTACTTCTTCCAGCTGCAGTGCCGCAATCTGGTCGGGCAGGCTGGCCTGGCTGGCCAGGTGGCCCCGGGCAAGTGCAGCTGCCAGCCACTCCGCCGTAGCGGCATTGCCCTCCAGCTCTCGAAACAGTTCGCCCAGATACACGGCTTTGGCATCGGCCAGCTCTGCCTCCGTAAAGCCCTGGCTACGGTACAGGTTCAGCAGCTGCACAAAGGCCTGGGTGCTGGCGTATGCGTGCTCGCTCTCCACCCCCACGTACACCAGGCCATGGGGCAGGCAGTGGGCAAAGGCCTCGCAGCTGAGAAAACGCTGCTGGCACTGATCGGCCTGCAGGGCCTGGCCCAGCGCGTGCGTGGCCAGCAGCATAGCGGGCCACTCGCGCGTGCCGGGCAGGGGGGCGGGCAGCATGGCGCCGATCAGGCAGCGGGTGGTTTTTTCCGCCTCGGCTATCCATACCTGGTCTTCACCGGGGCTGGCTGCCTCGGGTGCACGGGGCAGCTCCGCCTCGGGCAGCCCGCTTAGCTGCTGCTGTAGCTGCGCGGCTAGCCAGCTGGCATCTACCGGCCCCACTACCAGTAGCCGCAGGCGGTTGGCGCGTAGCAGCTGCTTGTAGGCCTCCTGCACCGCCGCCAGTGGCAGCACGGCCAGGCTATCGTACCAGCCGGTGGGTAGTGTGGCCACATAGGGGTGGCTGGGCCCCCAGTAGCGCTGGAATGCCGCGTGCTGCCACTGCCAGTGCTGCGCCTGCTGCTCCTGCTGCACGGTGGCTGCCCATTCATCGCGCAGTTTCAGGTAGCTGTTTGGCTCAAAATCGGGGAAGAGCATGGCCTCCAGCATGAGGTCCCAAGCGGCAGCAAACTGCCGGGCTGGGCACTGCATGCGTATCACGGAATAGTCTGGCCCGGCGGCAGTCTGTACCCGCATGCCCAGGCGTGCCATTTGCCGCTCAAAGTCGGGGCCTGCCACGCGCCCCGCGCCGCAGCGAAAGAGCGCTTTCAGCATTAGGGCCTCGGCCCCGGGCTGCAGGCGCCCGCTGGCTACGCCCCCGCGGATGATCCAGTGCACGGCCACCACCCCCGAGGGTTGCTGTTTTACCACAGCCTGGATGGGCGCCCCCTCCAGGGGCTGTAGCCCGCTGGCCAGGTGCGGATAGGCCTGCTGGCCCAGCTGCTGGGTGCGGCACCCTACCACCAGTAGGCCCAGGCACAGGTAGATCCCGAATGTTCTCATTGTAGCTTGAATTCAAGTCTCCGGTTCATTCTGCGGCTGGCGTTGTCGGTTTCGGGCACCAGGGGTTCGCTTTCGCCTTTGCTCATTACGTGCAGGCGCTGGGGGAAGATGCGGTAGGTTCGAATGATATACTGCTTGAGTGTGGTGGCCCGCAGCAGGGCCATGCGCTGGTTGGCATCGGCACTGCCGGGGCTATCCGTATGGCCAATGAGGGTGAGCTGGGCTGCGGGGTTCAGGTTCAGGTACAGCACGATGCGTGAGATGGCGTGCTCGTAGGTAGAATCCCAGCGCTGGGCACCAAAGGCGTAGTGGATGCGGTAGGCCTCTATTTCTTCGGCCGTGGGCAGGGCGGGCTGGGTGGGCTGGTTTTGCGCCAGGGTGTCGGGCCGGGTATGGCTGCTATCCGGCAGGCTGGCCGCTGCCAGGTGGGTCGTATCGGCTGGGGGTGCGGCCGTGCGGCTGCGCCGGAACTGCTGCGCATACTCGGCCAGGAAGGGCTGCTGCAGCTGGGTGCTGGTGCCCAGTATGCCCACAGCCATGGGCTGGCTATCCAGATACTGCGCCACAAAGGCCTGGATGTCTTCGGGGGTGATGCGGGGGAACGAGTCTAGCTGGAGGCGCAGGCTGCCCTGTGCCCATGCCTGTGCCAGCAGGTCTCCATACTGGCTGGGCTGGTCGGCAGCATACTGGCGGGTGTAGTACAGCTGCTGGATGGCTTCGTCTATTTGTCTTTGCGCGAAGAAGGGGCTACGGGCCGCCTCGGCCAGCTGCTGCTTCAGCAGGTCTAGCATCCGGGGTATGTCTCCCGTCCCCACAATGGCCGTCAGCTTAACGGCACCCTGAAAGGGCCTGGCCTGCACCCAGCCTGCGGTGAGGCCGTGTGCCAGTTCCTGCTTTCGAAAAGGGGCGGTAAAGCGGTTGTAGCCCTGCAGCAGCTGCTGCAGTACTTGCGCCTTCAGGTAGGCCAGGGTGTCCTGTGCGGGCAGCACCCAGCCTGCGGTTATCAGTGGGCTATCCTGCCCCTCCAGTTCTACCCGTATCAGGGTGTCTTGGGCCAGTGTATGGGGTTGATCGGGCATTTTTCGGCCACTTACCGCCCCCGCCCAGTCTAGCGTTTGGGCCCGCACCCAGCGGTATACGGCCTGGGGCTGCACATCGCCACTCACCACCAGCAGGGTACGCCCCGGGGTGTAGTGCTCCTGGTAGAAGTCTGCCAGCCGGGTGGTTTTCTGGTCGCGCAGGCTGCCATAGTCTGGCACGGGTACCACGCGTTCATACAGCGGGCCCCACAGCAGGGCATCTAGCCGGTGCTGCAGGTAGCGGGCAGCGCTGGCATCTCGTGCCTGCTGCTCAGCCAGCAGCAGCTGCTTGGCACGCCCTACCCACAGGGTATCCCAGTCGGGCCTACGCAGCAGCTGCAGCAGGTGGGCGGTGGCAGCCTCGGCATCCTGCGCCTGGCCCTGTAGCACAAACTGCTGTACCTGTGGCCCGGCCTGTAGGCCAAAGTGCCAGCCCCGCTGGCGCAGCGCAGCCTGGCGGGCAGCCGGGCTCTGGTAGCCGCCGGGGCCCAGCGCCAGGGTGTGGGCCACCAGCTGGGGCACACCCGTGTAGCCCGGATGCTGATACACACTGCCAGCCAGCACAGCCAGGCGCACGGTGGCTGTGGGCAGGCGGTGGTCTTCGACAACCAATAACGAGAGGCCGTTATCCAGCGTGGCGAAGTGGTAGCCAGGTGGCAGATAGGCCAGCGTGGCGAATGCAGCCAGGCTATCTGCCGCCTGCGGACTGCCAGTAGTGGATGAAGCTGTGGTCAGGCTGTCTGTAGCGGCAGGCTGCTGCGCCCATGCGTAGGCTAGGCAAACCCATATACCTGCCAGTAGAGATATGTTCCGACTGTGCCACATGGCGCGAAGATACAGCAAAGTTTCCGTCGCCCCGGGCCGCCTTGCATTCGGGTCAGGTGGACTGCCGTAGGGTCCATCCCCCCTGCTGGCCCCGGCCAGTTCCCTGCTAGTGGGCAGCCTGGCTGCTCAGCCAGCGGTCTTTCCATTCGGCTTGCCCTACTCCTTTCAGTTCGTAGCGGATGGGCAGGCTCTCCTTCTCATACTTCACCTTTACCAGTCTGGGCTTGTCTGTTCCATTGCCCAGCATCAGCTCTACCTTTTTTCCGGGTTCCAGGGGTTCCCAGTTGTACTCCAGGGCGTTTATGCCGTCTACCATCAGCAGCAGTTCGCCGTCGGACACGCCGGCCTCAAAGGCAGGGCTACCCCGCTCCACCTCGGCTATGTACTGGTAGCCCTCCTGTATGGTCTGTAGTCCCATCAGGCCTATCTTGTCGGCACCCTGTCGGCTCGGCTCCTCGCGGCTCTCTTCTAGCTTCAGGCCCATGGGTTTCAGGATGGCCGCATAGTCCACCGGTGCAGGGCTGTGCACATAGGTGCGGAAGAAGGAGGCAAAGGAGGTTCCGGTCAGGGTTTCGCAGGCCTTCTCCACGCCGTCTTCGGGCACCCCCTTGCCCTGCTTGTAGTAGGTGGTGTACAGGTAGCGAAACACATCGTCCAGGCATTTATCCTGGTCTGTAAGCTTGCGCAGCCGCATGTCTAGCAGGAAGCCCACCCGGTCGCCCAGCGGGTAGTAGCTGTTTCGCAGGTGGTCGGGCATATACAGGCTGCGAGCCAGCCAGCTGTCCCAGCTGCTCTGGCTGGGGCTTACCTCGGCATACACGGGTTTGTTGTCCAGCCCGGCCCAGGTGCGGGTTAGCAGGTCCAGGTAGTTATCCTGGGGCAGCAGGCCCGCCCGTACCAGTATCAGGTTGCTCATATACTCGGTTACCCCTTCGGTAAACCAGTGGAGGCTGGTGTACTGCGGGTGGCTGTAGTCGTAGGGCCACAGGGCAGCCGGGCGGATGCTTTTTACATTCCATACATGCCAAAACTCGTGGCTCGTTATGCCATTCAGCTCACTCAGGCTCTGGGGCGTTTCGGCCACGGTGGCAGGCTTGCAGAACATGGCAGATTTGCTGTGCTCCACCGCATGGTGGATGCGGAAGGGTACCAGCCAGTAGATGAAGTGGTAGTCGCCCTCAAAGGGGACCTCGCCAAAGATGGCTACCTGCTCGGCCACAATCTTTTTCACATTCTCGCGGAATGGACTGATAAAGGCCTCGTCCAGCTGCTTGTCTGCCTGGAAGTGCAGGTGATAGGTGTGGCCCTGGTAGTCGAAGCCGAAGCTTTTCAGGCTGGGGCTCAGGATGGTGGGGCTGTCTACCAGCTCGTGGTAGTCTTGGGCATAGAAGGTCTTGGTGGCCACATCGTGGCGCAGGGCAGTGGCTACGGGCCAGCCCTCGGGCCACTGGGGCACCGTCAGGGTGCAGGGCAGCAGGTAGGCCGCATCTTTGTACATCAGCAGGTTGTGCCCATTGAAGTATACCATCTTGTCGTCTACATAGCAGCTGCCGGCATCCTGCGTGTTGGCATAGAAGTGGTAGCGGATGGTGATGTCGCCCTTCCGGGGATTCTCTACCCGCCAGGTACTTTTGTCTGTCTTTTGCCAGCTGAGTGTATTGCCCGCTGCATCCATAGCCTGGAAGCGCGTAACGGAAGCGGCAAAGTCTTGCTCAAAGTAGCGCCCCGGGCGCCATACCGGCAGCTTGAAGTCGGTGTACTTGCCTTTGGTAGCCTCGGTTTGCAGGCTTACTTCATAAGTGTGGTGGTTGCCTGGCAGCCAGCGCAAGGTATAGGCATAGTCATTGGCCATAAGGTGCGAAGCGTGGAAAAGAAGCGAGAAAAGGGAAACAATAAACAAGCGCATGATGCGCGCAAGATAACGAACGCGCCGCTAATCTGCCAAGCCTCGGGCTGGGCAGTGATGCCTGGCCTGGCAGCGGGATTTGCTGCTTGCTTTTGGCATCCGGGTAATCCTTTGGGCTACACAGCATGGCTATTTATACAGAACCCTGGGGTAGGGGTGGCGCCACATGCTGCACCCGCAAAAAAACAAAGGGGGCGAGCACTGCTCACCCCCCTCTTGCCTGATCGTATGCGGACCACTTGTGCTAGATGTCGAATCCAATTACGAGTATGTCATCCGTTTGGGGCTGGGTGCCTCGCCACTGTTCAATGGCCATGTCCAGGGTGTTTTCCAGCACACTGAGGCTCACCTGTTTCTGGCGGATGATAAATTCCTTGAGCCGCTTGCTGCCAAATTTTTGCTCATTCTTTTTGCAAAACTGATCCGTAATGCCGTCGGAGAAGATGAAGCAGCGGTCTCCGGCTTCCAGTTGGATAGACTGGGTGCTAAACTCGTGTTCGCCCGTGTGTAGCAGCGATCCTCCGATGGGCCACCGGTCTGCCTTATACTCCAGCATCTCGCCCTTTCGCAAGATGTAGAGGTTGCGGTTGGCACCGGCATAGTGCAGGGTTTGGGTTTCGGGCTCGTAGCTGGCCAGGGCAATATCCATCCCGTCGGCGCTTTGGCGGCCATCGGCATCCTTGCGTAGCCGGCGCTTTACACGTTCGTTCAGCGCATTCAGGATGCAGCCAGGCGCGGCCTGTGGGTCTTGCAGCACCAGGTTATCCAGCATGTTGTAGCCTAGGGTGGCCAGCATGGCACCCGGAACGCCGTGGCCGGTACAGTCTACGGCTGCTAGCACGACGCGATCGGCCACCTGGTTCAGGTAGTAGAAGTCTCCGCTGATGATGTCTTTTGGGCGGTACATCAGCAGGAAGTCTCTGAAGTTGTCGGTTGCTACCTCTGGGTTGGGTAGGATGGCCTGCTGGATGCGGCTGGCATACAGGATGCTGTCCAGGATGTCTCGGTTCTTTTCTTCGATGATTTCTTTCTGTGCCGTTACTTCCTTGGTGCGAATCTCTACCTTCTGCTCCAGCTGCTCCAGCAGGCGTGCATTGGCCAGGCTAACGGCAGCCTGCTGTGCAAAGAGGTTGACAAACTCTACCCGTTCAGCCGTAAAGTATCCCGTGTCTGAGGTGCGCTCCAGATACAGCAGGCCTATTAGCTCGCTATCGTGCAGCAGGGGTAGGCAGCACATACTGCCGGGGTTAAAGGTCTGCACGTAGGGGTCGGTATCCCAGGGTGGGCTCATGCCTTTGTCCACTACCAGCAGCTGCTCATGGGTGGCAGCCTGGCCCAGCACGACCACAGGCACCCGGTCATTAGCCTCACCCATTTTGAAGCGGATTGCCTCTTGCCTGCCAAATGCATCGAGCGTAAAGGCTGCTCCCTGCTGCGCATCATCCATTAGCACAACCGAGCAGCGTTCGGCTCCGGTGTTTTCTACCAGCAGGCGCGTTATCTGCTGGCACAGTTTATCTACCTGTGTAATGCGGTTTAGCTCTTGGCCCGCGTGGAAAATACCTGCCGTAAGCTGGTTTTTCATGCTGATTTGGCGAGACTGCTTGTAGCTGTTTACGGCCTCTTCGATGGTAAGCAGCAGGTCGTTTTTATCCCAGGGCTTGCTGATAAAGCGGTACAGCTTGGCCTGGTTTATGGCGCGGCCCACGGCCTCGGCACTGGCCTGGCCGGTTAGCAGTATTTTCAGCATTTCGGGCTTCAGCTGGTGTAGCTTTATCAGCAGCTCATCACCTTTCAGGCCGGGCATTAGCTGGTCGCTGATTACCAGGGCCACATCATTGCCCTCGTCCAGCAGCTCGCTGAAGAGCTCCAGGGCCTCGTCCCCGCTCTGGGCTATTTCCACTTCAAACTCATCGCCCAGGTGGTAGTTGAGCTGGCTGATGAGGCTGTCCAGCACCACCTTCTCGTCATCTACACACATAATGACGGGTTTGCTATTTGTTTTGGCAGCTTTGCTCATGGCACTTGGGTTTTAAGTTTGGTAGCGATCAGGGTCATCAGCTCTTCCTTATTCCAGGGCTTGCGCATGAAAATGAAGCCGGGTACAATGGCCTCCAGCTGCCGGATTGCGTCCTCATCGGCCTGGCCACTTAGCATGATGAGCTGGATGGATGGGTACTGCTCGTGCACTTCGCGCAAAAAGGCGTCGCCCTTCTGCTTGGGCATCAGCCAGTCTGATACAATGAGCTGGACTTCGGCTCCGTCTTCTCGTATCTCGTCTACCACCTCCCAGGCCTCGTCTACACTGCTGGCGGCCTCGTAGTCATAGCGATCTCCAAAGGTGGCCTCCAGCTGCGACAGCAGCGAGTCTGTAACGATCTTTTCGTCGTCTACACAGAGTATATAGGGTCTGTTCATAGGTTGTTTCGTTTAGTTTTCTGGCTCGGTTTGAGGGGGTACCTCGTTGTGTACGGATTCGGCAGCAGCGGGGATGCCAGCCTGTGCAATTATCGCATCCACCATCTCCACCTCTTCTGGTATATCCAGCTGGTCGTGGCTGGTGCGGATGGGCAGGCGCACAGTAAAGGTGGTACCACTGGGTCCGGTTTCCACTTCCACCTCGCCACTGTGCTTTTCTATAATTTTTTTGCAAATATCGAGCCCCAGCCCGGTGCCTTCCCCCTGGGGCTTGGTGGTAAAGAAGGGTTCGAAAATGCGGGGCAACACGTCCTGGGGTATACCAGGGCCATTATCCGCAATGCTCACAATGGCTATTTCGCCATCCATGCGGGTGTGCAGGGTCAGCTTGCCATCGTACTGCATGGCCTGTGCGGCATTGTGGATGATGTTGGTCCACACCTGGCCCAGCTCATCGCTATAGCCCAGCATTCGGGGTATGCCGCTCTGGAAGTTTGTTTCTACCGCTATGCCGTGCTTCAGCTGGTTGTGGTACAGGGTCAGCACCACGTCCAGGCTCTCGTTCAAGTCCATCAGCTCCATGCGGTCTTCCTGCTGGAAGTGGCTGTAGCTTTTTAGGGCATACACCGTTTTTCTTGTTTTTTCGGCTGCATGGCCAATGATGTTCATGTTGTTTCGCAGCTGGGCAATGTGGTAGGCTGTGCGCAGTATCTCTTCTGCCTTTGTGTGGCTTAGTATAGGCAGCAGTGCCTCCAGCCCTTCTGCCTGCCGTACGCCGGCACCCAGCAGTGCCCTGGCTTTGTCTTTGGGCTGTGGGATGTTCATTTCTTGCAGGGTGGTTTCCAGCTCCTTACGCATTTTTCGTTCGTCTCGTGTGCTTAATTCTCCGCTGTTTTTCATGGCAGTTTCTACCACCTGCTGGAAACAGCCTCGTGTGGTTTCGTCCATTTCGGCCATCAGGGGTGGTAGGGCGTTCAGCGTTTGGGGCAGGAAGTCGGACATGTTTTCCACGCTGGCCTTCACGGCGGCCAGGGGCGTGTTTATCTCGTGTGCCACGCCTGCTATTAGCTGGCCCAGGCTAGCCAGCTTCTCGCTCTGTACCATGCGGTGCTGCGTACTCTGCAGCTCGGCCAGGGTGTGCTCCAGCTCTGCTGTCCGGTCTTGCACCATCTCCTCCAGGTTCTCGTTCAGGGCCCGCATTTGCTCCTGCGCCTCCTCTAGCAGCACCCGGTCGCCAATGTCGTTCTGCACGCCTACGTAGTGCGTAACATCCCCGTACTCATCCTGCACGGGGCTAATGCTCAGTTCATTCCAGAACATGGTTCCATCTTTCCGGAAGTTGCGTAGTACTACGGTGCAGGGTTCTCCGGCTTTCATGGCCACACGCAGCTGCTTTAGGCCCTCCTGCTCGGTGTCGTGGCCCTGCAGGAAGCGGCAGTTTTTACCTATCACCTCTTCCAGCTTCCAGCCGGTGGTTTGCTCGAAAGCAGGATTTACATACTGGATGGGCATATTGGGTGCCTGCGCGTCTACAATGATGATGCTGCTGCTGCTGCTGGTAATTGCCCGGTCCTTTATGCGCATCTCCTCGCTGGCCTGGCGGATGGCAGTGGTTTGCTCCCCGAGCTGAAAGGCCAGCTGCTGGCTCTCCTCCAGCATGATAGTGGTTTGCTCGGCGTTCATCAGGTTGAAGAAGGTGGCTGCGCTTTTGTCTGCCAGCTCCTGTGCCAGCGCCAGGTCTTCGGCTCGCAGGGGCTGAAAGGTGGCCAGCTCCAGCACGCCTAACAGCTTGTGCTCAAACAATACGGGTACCAGTAGTAGCTCCGCAGGATGCGCTTCGCCCAGGCCGCTTTTTACCGCTACATAGCCTGGGGGCACTTCCTTCAGGTGTACAGGCTGGCTGTCTCGCCGCACCTGCTCTACCAGGCCGCCCTGGTTCAGGTCATGCAGCAGGGCGGCTACCTGGCCGCTTACAAATGTGCCTGCCACTTGCAGCTCATTGCCCTGTATGTCCTTTAGCAGGAAGAGCACTCCCTGCTGGGCTTTCAGGTATTTGCACACCTCGCTTATCAGCGCATTGCTCAGGTCTTTCAGCTGGCTGTGCTGGCGCAGCACATCGCTAAAGCGGGCCATGCCCTCGGCGTGCCAGTTTCGCATTTCTGCGGCCTGCTCTACCTGAGCCTGGCTACGTGCCATTTCGGCCAGGGCCGAGCCCAGGGTGCCAGGCAGGCTTTGGGCCACGGTGGCGGCCTGGGCAAAGGCGCGTGCCTCCAGGTGCTTCAGGGCCTGCTGCAGGCTATGCTGGTGCTGCTGGGCCTGCTGTAGGTGCCTGCGCATGTGCCGCTGCTGCCGTAGCACCAGGACGAGGCTGGAAGCTACTGCCAGGATGGCCAGTGCCAGGGCGGTGGCCGGCACCCAGTCGGCATAATCAGCCGGCAGGTACAGCCAGTGTGTAAACAGGCTGGTGTAGCCCAGCCCCAGCAGCCCACCCGCCAGGGCGAGCAGTGCCAGCGGAGGCAGCGCTTGGGTAAGGGTAAGGGTTTGATTTCTCATGGTTCTTTCGTTTTAATAATTTATTCTCTATATGGGTATAGATACGCTGGGTAGCGACAGCTGCCTGGGCTGCCTTGCTTCCGGCAGGCTGGGCCCCCAGCTGGGAGCCCGAGCCTAACGAAAGAAAACCCAGTCTTTATCCGATTTTGAGCATGCCAATTATTTTGCTCTCTCCCTCGGTGCTGTCTATTGCGCTGAACAGGCCGTGCAGGCGCATCTTTTTGCCATTCTTCGCTATCAGGGTGAACTCCTTCTGCTGAGACTGTTGGCTGACTAGCTGGCTATACAGGTCGCTATCCTCCGTAAACTCTGCCAGGTGCCTGCCTGCCAGCTCAGATGCCTCGTAGCCCATTGCTTTTAGCAGCTTGTCGTTAGCCGCCTTTACCCGGCCGTCCTCTAGCTCTATCAGGCCCTGGAAGCTCATGTTCTCTAGCCGGGCCCGCAGCTGCTGTTCGCGCATATGGGCTTCTGCCAGCTTTTCCTCCACATCCAGGTCTCTGGTTTTGCTTTCGGTAATGTCTTGGGCAAATTTTATGTACTTGTACAGTACGCCATCCGAATTGAAGATGGGGTTATAGCTGCCACGAATCCAGACTGTATTGCCATTTTTGGCTAGTCGGCGGAATTCGCCCGATATATACTCGCCAGTCTTCAGCCTTTCCCAGAAGGATTTGTACTCATCGCTCAGGGCATAGCTGTTGTCTACAAAGGTGCGGTGGTGGCGGCCCTGTATGTCTTCCAGCTTATAGCCCATCAGGTCCAGGAAGTTTTTGTTGGCGCTCAGCAGGTTGCCTCGTGTGTCAAACTCCACTACGGCGGTGCTGCGGCTTATGGCATCCAGCTGGCCTTTCAGCTCGGCCTGCAGGCGTGCCATCTCCTCTTGGGTAGCGGCCATTTCCTCGGCATTCTGGCGCAGTTCTTCCTCCTGTGCCTGTGTTTCCTCCAGCATCTGGCTCACCTGTTCCTGCTGGTTTTTCTGATCGGTAATGTCAAAGCGTACGCCTACGTACTTCACCGGTTTGCCATCCGCGCCCAGCACAGGTGCCAGGGTGGCGGCCACCCAGTAGTAGCTGCCGTCTTTTGCGCGGTTTTTTATCTCGGCCTGGAATGTTTTTCCGCTGCTGACGGTGGCCCACAGGCGCTCAAAGATTTCCTGCGGCTGGTGCCCGCTCTTGAGCATTCGGTGGTTTTGGCCCATCAGTTCCTCGCGGCTGTACTTGGCCACCTCGCAGAAGGTGTCGTTGCAGTAGATGATGTTTCCGGCTACGTCGGTTTCGCTTACCAGGGCAGCGGCGTTTAGCACGCCCACCTGTCCGGTCAGTTCGGCCTGCACCCGTTTCATTTCCTCTTGGGTGGCGGCCATTTCCTCGGCGTTTTGGCGCAGTTCTTCCTCCTGTGCCTGCACTTCCTCCAGGGTCTGGCGTATCTGCTCTTGCTGCTCCCTGGCTAGGGTGATGTCTTGGGCAAACTTCATGATCTTGTAGGGGTTTCCTGCCTTGTCCAGGATGGGATTGTAGGTGCCCAGGATCCACACATCCCTACCGTCCTTGCGCTTGCGGTGAAACTCTCCAACCTTCTGTATTCCCTCTGCCAGGCTCGACCAGTGGTTGGCGTATTCCTCTGTGGCCTGCTCTTGTTCGCTTACAAAAATCCGGTGATGCTGCCCCCTGATTTCGTCCAGGGTGTAGCCCATCAGGCCCAGGAAGTTTTCATTCGCAAAGAGGATGTTGCCTTTCAGGTCGAACTCGATGACGGCATTGCTGCGGTTAATGGCATCCATTTGGCCCTCCAGCTGCACCTGTACCCGCGCCATTTCTTCCTGCTGGGCGGCCATTTCCTCGGCATTCTGGCGCAGTTCTTCTTCCTGTGCCTGTGCTTCCTCCAGCATCTGGCTCACCTGCGCCTGCTGGTTCTTCTGCTCGGTAATGTCAAAGCGTACGCCTATGTACTTCACCGGCTTGCCATCTGCACCCAGGACAGGTGCCAGGGTGGCTGCCACCCAGTAGTAACTGCCGTCTTTTGCGCGGTTTTTTATCTCGGCCTGGAAGATCTTACCACTGCTGACGGTGGCCCACAGTCGCTCAAAGATTTCCTGCGGCTGGTGTCCGCTCTTGAGCATGCGGTGGTTTTGGCCTATCAGTTCCTCGCGGCTGTATTTGGCCACCTCGCAGAAGGTGTCGTTGCAGTAGATGATGTTTCCGGCTACGTCGGTTTCGCTTACCAGGGCAGCAGCGTTTAGCACGCCTACTTGTCCGGTCAGTTCGGCCTGCACCCGCTTCATCTCCTCTTGGGTAGCGGCCATTTCCTCGGCATTTTGGCGCAGCTCTTCTTCCTGCGCCTGCACTTGCTCCAGGGTATTGCGGATTTCTTCCTGTTGCTGTCGCTCTTTGGTGATGTCTTGTGCAAACTTGATGATCTTGTAGGGCTTTCCATCTTTGTCCAGGATGGGGTTGTAGCTGCCCAGTATCCAGATAGCTTGTCCCTGCCGGTTTATCCGCATGAACCTCCCGCTTTTCATGGCACCCTGTGCCAGTTGCTGCCAGTGCAGGGCATACTCGGTGCTATTCCGGGTTTCATCGTCTACAAAAATGCTGTGATGGCGTCCCCTTACTTCGTCCAGGGTGTAGCCCATTAGGCCCAGGAAGTTGGCATTGGCCTGCAGGATGTTGCCTTTCAGGTCGAACTCGATGACGGCATTGCTGCGGTTGATGGCATCCATCTGCCCCTGTAGTTCGGCCTGTATGCGGGCCATTTCCTCCTGAGTGGCGGCCATTTCCTCGGCGTTTTGGCGCAGTTCTTCCTCCTTGCTCTGGCTTTCCTCCAGGGCACGCTGTATTTCCAGGTCCTTGCGCTTGCTCTCGCTGATGTCGCTGGCAAACTTTACAACCTTGTAGGGCTTTCCTTCGGCATTCAGGATGGGGTTGTACGTGCCCATGATCCAGATGGGATTGCCCCGGCGGTCTAGTCGGGCAAACTCGCCCATCTGGAATTCACCGGCCTTCAGTTTCTCCCAAAATGTCCGGTACTGGGCGCTGCTGCTCTCCTCCGGGTGGACAAAGATGCTGTGGTGGCGGTCCTTTATTTCATCCAGGGTGTAGCCCATCAGGTCCAGAAACTGCTCGTTGGCGGTCAGTATCTGCCCTTTCATGTCAAATTCCACCATGGCATTGCTGCGACTGATGGCGGCCAGCTGGCCCTGCATCTCCTGCTGCAGGCGGTTCATCTCCTCGTGCGTGGCCTGCAGCTCCTCCATGTTCTGGCGCAGCTCTTCCTCATTCGCCTTTAGGCTCTCGGCCATGCGCTGGGTTTCCTGCAGCAGCTGCTGGTTCCGTTCGTTGTTCTTTACATGGGTGAGGGTACTGGCAATGTTTTCGGCCAGTTTTTCTACAAACTCTATCACATGGGGCTCGAAGCCGTGGAAGCCGGCAAACTCCAGCACGCCATGCAGCTGGCCGTTAGACATCAGGGGCACTACCAGCAGCGATTCGGGGTTGGCCTGGCCCAGGCCACTGGTAATGTTCACATAGTTCTGGGGCACCTCGCGCAGGTAGATGGTGCCCCGCTCCATGGCTGCCTGCCCCACCAGGCCTTCGCCTAGCTGAAAGGTCTTGGCCATGTACTTTTTACGGTCGTAGGCATAGCAGCCGATCAGCCTCAGTTCGGGTTTTTGGCTTACCCCGTCCTGTAGCAGGAAGAAGGCGCCCTGGATGGCATCTATGTAGCGGGTCAGGTTGCTAATGATCTGGTCGGCAAAGGTGTCCAGGTCCTGGTTTGCCCGCAGTATTTCGCCAAACTGGGCCATGCCCTTGATGCTCCAGTTTCGGCGGGCCTCGTCGTCGGCTACGGCTTTCAGGCGGTCGCGCATCTCTACCAGTGCGCTGCCTAGCAGGTCATCCTTCCCGCCTACTACAAACTCGGTGTCAAACTTATTCTGCCCCACGTCGTGCGCAAAGCTGGCAGCCCGCTCCAGGTTCATGCTCACGGTATTGATGCCGCGGGCTATGCGGCCCACCTCGTCCGAGGTTTCGGGCAGCTTGCGTTCCGACACTTCGCCTCGCTGTAGGTGCTCCAGCACCGGGTGTATGGCCCGCAGGTAGCGGAATGAGCGGCCAAACAGCAGGATGGGCAGGCTGGCCAGCAGCAGGGCACCCAGTATGGTGAACAGGATGCCCAGCACCCGCTGGCGCTGCACGCCTTCGGTTTGGCTGGCAATGGCCTCTAGCATCTGGGCCTTCTGCAGGCCCCGTAGGGTTTGTAGCTGGTTCTGTATCTGCACAAAGGCGGGCGATAGGGTGCCGCTCATCAGTTTGTCTGCAAAGGGGGTGTTTCCTACAATCAGGCTGTCCGACAGCTGCTGGGCGGCCTTATTGTAGATGGCTAGCTGGCGCAGCAGGGCATCCGATGCTTCCACCGCCCGGTCGTCTGCGTGTTCAAATTGCCTGGTGTAGCCAGATATTTCTTTCTGCTGTATGGCAGCCAGGCCACCGGCCTTACCCTCCAGGATCAGCAGGTGGTCTTCTTTGCCCTCGGCAGCGGTCATGCGCATCTGCGATATCAGCTCATGGCGCTCTGCCGTGGTGTGGTACAGCTTGCCTGTACTGCGGTCTAGCCGGGTAAAGGTATCTTCGGTGTGCTGGCGCAGGCCCAGCGCCTCATCCAGGCCAGCGAGTAGCCAGATGCCTAGCCCGCCGAAAATACAGGCAGAAAAAGCCACAAGCAGGATAACACGCTGCTTCAGGCTTAGGCTAGGGCGAATGGGGGAGTTTGGTTTTCTTTCCATTTGCTATGATGATTGGTGATAAATTATAGATCCGGCAATAGCCGACTGATCCTTACAAAGCTCGCTACTGGCCACACCCAATGCATCAGCTTTACTGCTGAATTATAAAATTCACTATATTATACTATCAGTGTTCCTATTTTTGGTAGGCCTGCCTGCGGATAGAATTACGCCTAAGTGCCCATTTTTAAAATCTATTTTTTTTCGCCCAATTTTTTCTGACATGGGTCTGTGGTTTTCTTCCTATCTCGGGCAAAATCCATTCTAGCAGCTGCTCGGTACGCGTCTGCACACGGATAGGCGAATTACCACTTCGCACGCCGCTGCCAGTTTGTGCCTAGATCTGGGCAAAGGGACGTGTGGGGCAGCGCCATGCAGCTGCTACGGGGGGCCAACTCTTTTGCTATCTATGCGTATTGGACACCCAAATGGACACACTACCGGAATATTCGACGGCAGAGCTGGCCCTGCGAAACGGACAGGACCGGCCCGAGATATGGACTGCCTACCAGGGCATCATCTATGATGTAACCGATAGCAAGCTGTGGCGCAACGGCAAGCACTACCAGCACTGGGCAGGCTGCGACCTGACTGCCGAGATGGAACGGGCCCCCCACACCCAGCGCGTTTTTGATGGGCTGAGGGCTGTGGGCCGGCTAAAGGACTATGTGCCCACACCCGGTGCCGAAAACAGGCAGTAGACCACCCTTTGGTTTGCCAGCGGGCTAGTTTCCGTTCAGGATCAGGGGGAGGCCACCCTCGCCACTGCCTATCACCACGATCTTGCTATTGGGGCTGTTAGCCAGCTCTTTGGTTACCTCTATGCCCCTTAGCTTCAGCAGGTTGGGGGTCAGGCTCTGGTTTACAATGCGCTGGTAGTCTGCCACACCCTCCGCTTCTATGCGCTTGCGCAGCTTTTCCTTTTCCTCGCGCTGCAGCCGGTACTCATACTGCAGGGCCTGCTGCTGCTCCTTCAGCTTGGTTTTGATGGCGGCCTGGATCTCGTCGGGCAGGTTTATGTCTCGCACCAGCACGGTTTCGCACAGGATGCCGTGGCGTGCCAGGCGGCGGCGCATCAGTTCGTATATCTCCTGCTGCACCTGCTCGCGCTGGGTGTTGTATATCTCCTCTTCGTCGTACTTGCCTACAATCTCGCGCGTAACGCTGCGCAGCTCGGGCAGGATTATCTTGCTGAAGTAGGCCTCCTCGTTGCCCCCTATGTTTACAAACACATAGCGCAGGCTATCCTCCGTGGCCCGGTAGCGCAGGCTTAGCTCTATCTCTATATCCAGGCCGTTCTTGCTCAGTACATTCATTCGCTGCTTGGTTTCGGCTATCCGCATGTCATACACCTGCATGTCGTACCAGGAAAAGTACACGTGCAGGCCGGACCCCTTTGTTGCCTCGTCTACCTGGCCACTCAGGCTGTTGTACAGGATGCCGCGCTCGCCGGCATCTATGCGCTTGAAGTTTACCAGGATAAGGGCGGCCACCAGCGCAATGGCAACCGGAATGGCGAAGCGTGGAAGTGGTAGTCGCATCTTTTGTGAACGAGATTTGTGCAGGATATACCTTTCTCGGGCCGAAACTAGACCCGTTCCCGGCCTACCCGCCAAAGTAACGCCCTTTTGGCATCACTTTTGCCGAGTAGCTCTTGAATTTGAGAAATCAAAAGAAAAACTAATTTTGTCAATCCAAAAAATTATTCAACCCATGAAAAGATTACATGCTCTTTTATTTCTGCTTGTTATCGGCGGTATGATGTTTACCAGCTGTAATAACAACGACGACGACGATCCGAAGCCCAACACCAATGAGAGTCCGGTGCTTACCCTCTCTAACCCCCCGACTGCCCCTGGTGCAGACTATACCGTAGTAACCGGAGATGTAACGCTGTCAACAGACAATCTGAAGGATAGTCTGTACTTCTTCGTAAATGCTACCAAGAACACCACCACAAATACCGACCTGGGCTACCTTCAGGTTCTGCTTAGCATACAGGGCGGTGGCGTAACGGATCAGGAAATTAGTCGCTTGCCCGAGACGGGTAACCTGACCAACCCTGAGCGGAACGGCTTTTCAGATGGATACACCCGTGCTACCCCATCGGCACCCGGCGTATATACCTACACCTTCAGGCTGTATGACCGCAATAACCGCCTGGCACAGGTATCGGTACGGGTAACGGTAGTGGAGCCCTCTGTATGCGCGAATACGAACATTACTGGTACGGTAAACTATGCCAACGGCACCGTTACCGTTAGCGGTGTTTCGGGTGGCACAGCCCCCTACAGCTACGACTTCTACTTCGATAGCACCGAGGAGCCCGACTTTGGCAGCACCGCTACTTTTGTGCCCCAGCAGAACGGTGCACTGAAAGTGGACATAAAGGATGCCAATGGCTGCGTAAGCACCCTGCAGACCACCATTAGCGGCACTGCCCTGGCTGCCAGCACCGAAAAAATCCTGGGTGCCCAAAACGCTACCGCAGGTAGCATGTACGAGGCCAGCACCGGCGTGGTTAGCAGCATCACTGCCTATGCCACCACCAAGTCTACCATCGACCTGATCCACTACTTCGGTGCGGTGAACAACGCCACCATTGCCTCGCCCGATGATGCCGATATGGCTACCGTATTTGCCGTATCTACAACCGGTGCCCAAGACGTAAACTTCCTGAAGCTGAGCAGCACCGGCCTGTATGCCAGTGCCGGCCTATCTGAGGGACTGATAGCTACCTACAATGCAGGCACACCCAGCAGTGCAGCTACCCAGCTAGCCGTGGGCAACGAGGTGATCTTCAAAGTAGGAGACCGCTACGGCATCCTGAAGGTAACGGCCGTGCCCACTGCAAACACCGGTACCCTTACCTTCGATGTGAAGTTCTAGTACACCCGCGCCGGAGCGAAAACAAAAAAAGCCCCCAGATAGGGGGCTTTTTTATTGCAGGAGGCGGCCAGTTATTCGCTTTTTTTGCGAGCCAGATGGAGAATATCGCTATCTTCGCTACCACCGCTATCCACAGCCTACACCGATGAAAAAAGCCTACACCCCATTTTTGCTCGTTGCATTTGCCCTGGCCCTGGCCGCCGCCTGCACCCGCGACGACGACAGCAAGCCCGCAGGCACCCCCACCACCCCCACAGGCGGCAGCACGGATGCCCCCATCACTCTGGGTAGGCCCACTGTGCACCCGGGTGCAGACTACCTGGTGCTAGCCCGCGACACCAGCCTAGCCCTGGCCGCCGCGCCCGACAGCCTGTACTTCTACCTGGCGGCCCTGCCCGCCCGCAGTAGCAGCATTGCCTACCTGGAGCTGGTGCAAGCCCAGGATGGCGGCCTGGGCCAGGTGGTGGAACGCTACCCCAAAACCGGTTTTCTCGCCAAGGCCGCGCTCGGCAAAACCGATACCATCATCGCCATCCTCGACCCCGCCACGGGCAGGCAGATTGGCTACACCATCACCACCAAGACCCCCAGCCAGCAGGGCCAGTACGAATACACCGTGCGCGTAACCTACCAGGACGGCTACCAGGTAAGCACCAAAGTGCGCGTAACCCTAAATAGCTCCGGCGGCGGCAGCCCCAG
>JAJTIE010000059.1 GCA_021300195.1 Bacteroidota bacterium
AGAAAGGCCTATCTTGCGTCATGCGTTCGCTACTGCCCTTTCTGCGCACCCACTTTGTGTACGACGATCTGGTGGCAGAGGCACGCCCGGCCACCCTGCCCCCGGCAAGCCCTACCACCAGTGGGCCACTGCCTCGCAGGTTGCGGTTCCGCCTCTTCCTGCTGCGGGTGGTGCCCTGGCTGTGCATGGGGCTGCTGGTGCTTAGTTTCGTGTGGGACTTCCCCACGCAGCGGCTGCTGGGCCTACCCCTGCTGGGCCTACTGCGTATGCTGGCTGTTTCGGGGCTTATTGGCTATTTTACCAACTGGCTGGCGATCAAGATGCTCTTCTACCCCCGCCGGCGGCGCCCCCTGATGGGGCAGGGCCTGGTGCCCGCCCAGCAGCACCGCCTGGCCCGTAGGCTGGCCGAGAGCATCCACCAGCACCTGATGAATGAGCAGGCGCTACTGGAACGCCTGCAAGAGCGCCAGCTCATCCGGCGGGTACTGCAGCGCACCCAGCAGGGGCTGCAGGGGCTGGCCGACGACATTGCCTTTGCTGCCGAGCTACGCGAACTGCTGTTGCAAGCCCTGCGCACCTACCTGGCCGACCCCGCCGTGCAGCAGCAGCTGGTGGCCCAGCTGGATGCCAGCATCCGGGATGCCATGGAGGGCCAGACGCTGGCCCAGTGGTACCTACAGCTAAACCGGAAAAAGTATCAGCAAAGCCTGCAGCGCCTGGTGCAGCAGCTGCCCGGGCGTAGCGGCCAGTGGCTGGGAGACCCAGCCCTGGTGCTCCGCTTGCTATCGGATGAGCTGGATGCGAATGCTGACATGCTGGCCGGAGATATTACCCACCTGCTGCGCACCGCCCTTGCCGGCCTGAATATACCGGGTATGCTGGAGCACCAGCTGGCTTCCTTTGAGTCTAGCAAGCTGGAGCAGATGCTGTGGGGCAGCACCAATGAGCAGCTGAAGTACATAGAGTACCTGGGAGGCTGGCTGGGCCTGCTGGGGGGGCTGGTGCTGTGGCAGCCGCTGCCCATGCTGGCGCTGCTGGGCACCCTACTGGGCCTGTGGGTGGGGGCCGACTGGATTTTACTCCGCTTGCGCACCCGTTCCGGATAATTTTGGTTCCTCTACCCATGTGTACGTTCCCCCTATGAGCTGGCCTCTGCACTATCCACCACTAGTACGGGCCTACCTGGATGCCGCCCCGCAGCTGGCAGGCTTCTACAGCCAGGCACCCCGCACGGCCAACTGGCCCGCCCTGATGCAGGCCGCACAGCTGGATGCCACGGGGCGCCAGCGCCTGGTGCAGGTGCTGCGTGCCCAGCATACTGGCGCACCCGCCCCGGTGCAGCAGCAGATAGACAGCCTGCTGCTGCCCACCACCTTCACCCTTACCACCGGCCAGCAGGCAGGCCTGGCAGGTGGCCCCCTGTATACCTGGTACAAGGCGATTAGTACCCTGAAGTGGGCCCAGCAGTTG
Source organism: Bacteroidota bacterium (assembly GCA_021300195.1). NCBI lineage: Bacteria > Pseudomonadati > Bacteroidota > Bacteroidota bacterium. Next base: position 1,471 of record JAJTIE010000059.1, read on the forward strand.
AATAGCCAATACCCCGACTATCACGTTGTGCCCCTCTTCTGGGTAGCGAGCGAGGACCATGATGCCGATGAGGTAAACCACTACTGGCACGGCTACCACGATAGGCGCAGCTATGGCGGGCACATACAGGGCCCAGTGGGCAGGCACCACACGGTGGCCGCACTGCTGCCGGATATGCCCGCAGTGTGGAAGCAGTACTGGCAGGAGCAGCCCACCTGGGGCCAGGCCTTTCGGCACCTGTTGCAGGACCTGCTAGGCCCCTATGGTATGCTGGTGCTGGATGCAGATGACCGCCAGCTGAAGGAGGCCTTTGCGCCCATTATGCGGGCCGAGCTGCTGGATGGGGCCGCTGCACAGCCCCTGCAGCAGCAGACCGAGGCCCTGCAAGCACTGGGCTACCACCCCCAGCTCCACATCCGCCCGCTCAACCTATTCTACCAGCAGCCGGGCCTACGCTCCCGCCTGGAGCGACAGGGCGACACGTTCCGCCTGGTAGAGACCGGCCAACGCCTGAGCCGAACCGACCTGGAGCGCCTACTGGCCGAAACCCCCGAGGCCCTAAGCCCCAATGCTGCCCTGCGCCCCCTGTACCAGCAGTGCATCCTGCCCAACCTGGCATACATAGGCGGCAATGCCGAGCTGGCCTACTGGCTGCAGCTGCGGCCTATGTTCGATCAGTTTGGCATAGCCTACCCCCTGCTGCTGCCCAGGCTACAGGCCCTAGCGATACTACCTGCCCAGCAGGAGCAGCTCCGACTACTCGGCCTGGGCCTGCAGGAGGTGCTGCTGCCCCTGCACCAGCTGCGCCAGCTGCTGCTACCCGCCGTGTACAACACCGAGGCCCTGCACGACCAGCTGAACCAGATGGCCCTGCAGTACGAGGCCCTGGACAAGCTGGTGGCCGGCACAGGCCAGGATAAAACAGTGGCCAGCGCCCAGCGCCGCTTTGTGCAGTGGGCCCGCCGCCTGCAGGCCAGGGTAGGCCAGCAGCAGCTGCAGGGCTATGCGCCCTACCACCAGGCCCGCCGCCTGCAAGACCAGATACAGCCCGCTGGGCTGACACAGGAGCGCGTGCTGGCCCTGCCCGCCCTGGGCGGAAACCCCCATGAGCGAATTGCCCAAATGATGCAAGCACTGGTACCATCCGCCGAAAAAATGCAAATTTGGGAGCTACAAGCGCCCTAGCAGGCAGCCAGGTGGCGGGTAGGCAGGCAGGCTGTATTACCCCTGGGCATAACACTTATCACAGAGAAAAATGATCATTGTAACAGGAGCGGCGGGCTTTATCGGCAGCTATGTGGCTGGGGAGCTAAACCAGCAGGGCTATACGGATCTGGTATTGGTAGACGACTTTGGCCGTGCGGACAAAAGGCCCAACTGGGAAACCAAGCTGTGTACCGAGCGCGTAGAGCGAAGCCAGTTTATAGCCTGGCTGCAGGGCAAGGAGGCCCGCGTGCAGGGCATCCTCCACCTGGGTGCCCGCACAGACACGACCGACCCCAACCGGGGCCCTTTTGAAGAGCTGAACCTGGCCTACAGCAAGGCCCTGTGGCAGTACTGCACCCAGCACCAGGTTCCCTTTATCTATGCCAGTAGTGCCGCTACCTATGGCGATGGCAGCCTGGGTTTTTCCGATACGCCCCCCAATAGCGAGCACCTGCAGCCCCTGAACCCCTACGCCTGGTCCAAAAACGAGTTTGACAAATGGGTGCTGAGCCAAAAAGAGAGCCCCTTCTTCTGGGCAGGGCTCAAGTTTTTCAACGTATACGGCCCCAACGAGTACCACAAGGCCCGTATGGCCAGCGTGGTGTTTCACGCCTTCCACCAGATCCGGGAAACCGGCCAGCTCAAGCTCTTCAAGAGCCACCGGGCTGACTATGGCCATGGCGAGCAGCAGCGAGACTTTATCTATGTGCGAGACCTGGCCCGCGTTATCCGCTGGCTGATGGAGCAGCGCCCTGGTAGTGGCATCTTCAACCTGGGCACCGGCCAGGCCCGCAGCTTCAACGATCTGGGCCGTGCCATCTTTGCTGCCATGGGCCTGCAGCCCCGCATTGAGTACATCGATATGCCCGCTGACCTCCGCAATAGCTATCAGTACTACACCCAGGCCGAGATGCAGCGCCTCCGAACCCTGGGCTACACCCCTGCGTTTGATAGCATAGAGGCCGGCGTGCAAGACTATGTGCAAGGCTACCTGCAGCAGGGCTTGTATTTCTAGCGCAGGCCTTTTACCTTAAAGCTATGTATGCAGAAACCCTACTCACCCTGGTGCACCGGGCCGCCCTGGCAGTGGCGCTAGGGGTGGGCCCCCTGCTGCTCTTGCTTGGGCTCCTGTACAAGCGGCGTTTTCGCACGGTCCTCCACCAGTGGCGGCATCCGCAGCTGGTTATCCTCACCATTCTGGCCTTTCTGCTCGGCTTTTCCTGCTTTGTTTTGGGTTGCTTTTTCCTGGCCAGCTCGGTAGGGCGTATGGGGGGTAGCCCGGTGCTACAGGCCCTGGTAGGCCAGCAGTATGGCCTGGCAATGGACTGTTTTTTGCTCTTCATCGGCATTTCTCTTAGCTACGCGGGCGTTCAGTTTTTCTTTACGCAGTTCATCACCCGGCAGGGGATCGTGCTGCGTGGCCGCCTTTTTTCTGGTCGGGCAGACGAGCTACTTCGCTGGGCCGACATTCGAGACTACTATGTGAAGACAGACTACCCCCTTACCCACTACCACTTCCTGTCTCAGGATGCTGGGGGGAGGGTGCAGAACCGGGTGGTAAAAGTGCCCTACTACGCGCGGCCCAAGTTTGAGTATCTGCTACAGGGCTACCTGGCGCAGCAAGAGGATATGCGGGCCAGCCGCCGTGCCATGCTCAATCGATTTAGTAAAAATTGAGCAAAACGCGCATACTATGGCTGGGCAGTGCCCTGCTGCTGGTGGCGGCACTAGGCCTGGGTGGCTATGCCTACCTGAGCGGCGATAGCTGGCTCATTGCACGCATCCAGCAGCAGGCCAATCGCGATTTTCATGCACAGCTGGAGGCCGTGCAGGCTCATCCGGAGCACTACCTGCATCCGCCAGCCGAGGAGCCCATGGGGCTGATTGCCCTCATTACCGACCGCCAGGGGCAGGTGCTCAGCTGGAGCAGCAGCCGGCTGGTGCCCCCCCAGCGGAGCCTCCGGCAGTTTGTGCGGGCGGGCCAGGCGGGCCTGCTACGCCAGGGCACCCACTACCTGTACTGCCTGCCCATACTGCGCGGAGACTCTGCCTGGGTGTTTCTCTTCCCCCTATACCTGGGCAGCCCCATCCACAATGAGTATCTGCAGAGCCATGCCTACCTGGGCGGTGCCCATAGTGCCACCCTGGATCAGGCTGCACGCACCTGGCCCATCCGCCAGGTGCCGGGCCCCATGCAGCTGGCCTACTACAGCCCACAGGGCCAGTACCTCTTTGGCCTACAGGTTACGGATACGGAGCCGCTGCGCAGGCAGCCCATGGGCCTGGCTGCCCTGCTGCTGCTGCTTAGCTGCCTGCTGGCGGTATATGCCGGCTACATGCGGCTGCGCCGCCGCCTGCATGGGGCCCTGGCCGATGCCATCCTTATACTCACCCTGGTAGGCCTGCGCCTATTGCTCTTCCCACTACACCTGCCCGGCAGCCTGATACAGACGGGGCTCTTTAGCAGCCAGGTGCTGGCTGTAAACCAGCTGAACCCCTCGCTGGGCGACCTCAGCCTCAATAGCCTGCTAGGCTTCCTCCTTGTATACCGCCTGTACGTGCGCCTTCCGCATCAGCAGCTGGCACGCTGGCTGCAGCGCAGGGCACCCGCTAGCTGGTGGCTCTGGAATGTCTTCAGTTTTACGCTTGGCTTTGGCCTTTTTCAGGCTTTCTTCTATTGGTTTGCCCGCATTGTAAACAACTCCAAGATCTACTTCGAGTTTTCAGACCTCTCTCGCCTGGATGCCTACTCCTATCTGGTTTTTCTGAACATTGCGCTTTTTCTGCTCAGCATCTTCCTGCTACAGTACCTGCTGGCCGGTGTTACGCTGCAGCTACGGCCCCGCCCGGGTAGGCCCTATAGCCGCTCGGCCCTGCTCCTGCTCTTTGGCTTCCTGCTGGCCGGCCTCTACCTGCTCTACCTGCCGTCAGACCTGCCCCTGCTGGTGGTGTTTGCAGCCTATGTGCTGGCCATCCACCTCTTCCGGGCGCAGGTGGGTGCCCGCCTGCGCTTCAGCCTGGTGCAGGCGGCCACCCTGTTCGGCCTCTTTGCGGTAGTAACCAACTTTGCTGTGAGCCGTAGCCTGGAGGCCAACCGCGTGGGCACCCTGCAGTACTATGCAAAGATTCGCTATAGCCGGGTGCAAGACCCCTTTACAGACTTCTATTTCGGCGAAGTAATTGCGAACATACGGGCCGATGCCAGCCTGTGGCAGCCCGATACCACCATCGATGCTACCGGAAACCCCTATCAGGATGCCATTAACCGCATCCTGCACAATCACCTGGTAAATAACATAAAGGGCTACGATTTTCGCGTTTTCCTCTTCAACGCCTACAAGCGGCGGCTAGACACACAGGCCGACTTAACGCCCTATCCCGTATGGCGAAACCAGCGGCTGATGCAGCAGGCACCGGGGCAAAACGGCCACCTGCTTACCGTGCCTTACAATCGGAGCTTCACGCGGGAGATCTACATCGGTCGATTCGACGTGTACCCAAGCGACCCAAACTTTGGGCGCATTACCCTCCAGATAGAGCTATACCCCAAGCGCATCATACGCGATAAGCTGTACCCCCAGCTGATGCAGGATGCCTCGCTAAAAAACAAGCTGAATGTGCCATACGGCTTTGAAATAGGCCTGTATAGCAATGGGCGGCTGGTGCAGCAGGTGGAAAATACCCTGGGCCAGCGCGGCCAGTCTTTTCCTGTCCGGTTTGAGGCTCGCTATGGCGGCATTCGGCAAGACACCCTGCTGTACGGAGACGCCCGCTTCTACGAGTTGGTAAGCTTTCACGACAAAAACCGCATAATCGTGGCCCGGGCCCCACGCCGCACGTTCTTCAATCAGCTTACGGCGGTTAGCTTCCTGTTCTACTTTTTCCTGCTGCTCTACCTGCTGGTGCGGCTGCCCGCCATGGCCAGCCGGGTACGCCAGGGCTGGCTAGGCCGGGTACGGCATAGCTTTGTAGCACGCATCGAGTTTTTTCTGGTGCTGATTAGCCTGGTACCCTTGGTCATCTTCTGGCTGCTCACTACCAATGTTCTTAACCGATATTTCCAGCAAGAAATAGACGAGGACCTGCAGCATGCCCTGCAGCAGGCCGGTGCCGTGCTGGAGGACAGCGAGGGCCTGACGGCCCTGCTACGCCAGTCCGCCAACGAGGAAAGCCCACAGAGCCGAAGCGAGCTAAACCTGCTGAGCAACCTGCTGGGCAGCGACCTGAACGTGTATGACCAGGCAGGATACCTGCGTGCCACCACCCGCCCCCGCCTGTACCAGGCTAGCCTGAGCAGCCCCTACATGAACCCCGATGCCCTGAAAACCCTGAGCGCAGGCCAGGCACCATCTACCCTGGTGAAGGAGCGAATCGGGAACCTGAGCTTCCTCAGCGGCTACATTCCGCTGTACAATGATCGTTTCGAACCCCAGGGCTACCTGAACATCCCCTACCTGGCCCAGCAGGACGCGCTGGACTTTCAGATCGAGAAGTTCCTTGCCTACCTCATCAACGTGTATGTCTTCATCATCATGATCCTGGTGCTGGTGGGCATTTTTATGAGCCGCAGCCTCACCCATCCGCTGATGATGCTGCGGCAGCGCCTGGAGCAAACCAGCCTGGGCCTGGCAAACGAGCCCATACCCTGGGACAGCCGGGATGAAATCGGGCGTATCATCCAGAGCTATAACCAGATGCTGGAAAAGCTGGCAGAAAGTGAGCAAAAGCTGAGCCAAAGCCAGCGAAACCAGGCCTGGACAGAGATGGCCCGCCAGGTAGCGCACGAGATAAAAAACCCGCTGACGCCCATGAAACTGAGCCTGCAGCACCTGGCCCGTGCTGCCGACGCTGAGCCCGAAAAGCAGCGGGCCATGCTGCAGAAGGTAACCCAAACCCTGCTGACGCAGATCGAGTCGCTAACTGCCATAGCCAACAGCTTCAAAGACTATGCCCGCATGCCTGCCTACAACCCACAGCCGGTGCTGCTAGGCAAACTGCTGAGCGAGGTGCACGGCCTGTATGAGGGTACCGAGCAGGTGGACATACGCCTACGGCTACCTGCGCAGGAGGTGTACATACTGGGCGATGCTAACCAGCTGAACCGTGTGCTGGTAAACCTGGTGCGCAATGCCCTGCAGGCCATAGACCGCCCCGATGGCTGGCTGGAGATCCGGCTGTATACCGAAGCAGGCCTGGCCATCGTTGAGGTAGCAGACAACGGAAGTGGCATACCCGAGGAAATTCGCGCCCGCATCTTCGAGCCCAATTTCTCCACCAAATCCAGCGGCATGGGCCTGGGCCTGGCCCTCGCACGCCGGATGGTAGAGAGTATGGGGGGCCAGATCGACTTCAGCAGCGAAACCGGGGCGGGTACCACCTTCGTGCTACGTTTCCCGCTACATGCACCCCCGGCATAAGCATATCGGCCTATGGCTACTGTTCTGTATTGGGCTAGCCCAGGCACAGTACGGCCCCGCCACCAGCCGCGAGGATACCCTGAGTGAGGCCTATGTGCTGGATACGGTGCAGCTGACCTACCCAAACCTGGTGCCCGGCAGTGCCGAGGTGTGGCTGAACGACCAGCGGCTGGAGCCCCACCAGTACGGGCTAGACCTGCTGACCGGCAGACTGGTGCTGACCGATGTAGCCCTGGGCTCGGGCCGCCTACGGGTGCGCTATCGCGCCTTTGGCTGGCAGCCGCCGCGTAGCCGCCAGCTGCTGAAGCCCCGTGTAGACCCCCCCAAGGGTAGCCAGGATAGCACCCGGAGCCTGGTACCGGACAGCCTGATAAACATCGATTCACTCGTTATAGCCGAGGACATTGCCAGCCAGGATACCCGCATATTTGAGCAGAGCGAGCTCTCCAGCCACGGCAGCATTGCACGCAGCATCACCGTGGGTACCAACCGAGACCTGGCCGTAAACTCTAGCCTGCGCATGCGGGTAGAGGGCCGCGTGGCAAATGAAATAGACGTGCTGGCCACCATTACCGACGAAAACATACCCATCCAGCCAGACGGAACCACCCAGCAGATCAATGACTTTGACCGTGTGTCCATCCAGGTACGGCGCGAGCCCTTTACCCTCACCATGGGCGATTATGAGCTTATCCAGCGCAATACACAGTTTGCAAACATCTACCGAAACGTATTGGGCGTAAACGCAGCCTACAGCCGCAAGGGCCATACAGCCGCCCTAACGGGCAGTATCTCCAAGGGTCGATTCTCTACAAACAGCTTTCAGGGCGAGAACGGACGCCAGGGCCCCTACCAGCTTACGGGTGGCGATGGAGAACGCTTTGTGATCGTACTGGCGGGTAGCGAGCAGGTGTACATAAACGGCCAGCTGCAGCAGCGTGGGCAGGCGCAAGACTACATCATGGACTACAATACCGGCCAGCTTACCTTCACCGCACGCCGCCTCATCACGGTTAATGACCGCATTGTAGTAGACTTTGAGTATGCGGTGCAGGCCTATAGCCGCTCGCTTAGCTTTGCGCAATACAGTGGCGCGTTTGTGGATGATCGCCTAAAGCTTCAGTTTAGCTTTGGGCGCGAGGCGGATAACCCCAACAACCCCCTGAATGGTAGCCTGGGCCGAAATGAACGCGAAGCCCTACGCCTGGCGGGAGACGACCCCGCTGCTGCGCTCACCTCTGGCATCGACTCGGTGGGCTTCAACCCCGACGAAATCCTGTATGGCCGCCGCGATACGGTGCTGAATGGCCAGGCACGGGTATACTACGAGCGTAGCCAGGATAGCACCGAGCAGCTGTATCGTCTTACCTTCACGCAGCTGGGCCCCGGCCAGGGAGACTATGTGCGCGGCAGTAGCCTGGTGAATGGCAACGTCTTCACCTGGAGCCCGCCCGATGCCAGTGGCAGCCCCACGGGGGACTACATACCCCTGCGGGTAGTGCCCCTGCCGGGCCGCCTGGCCGTGGCAGACATGAGGCTGAGCTATGACCTGACGCGCCACTTCACGCTCTTTACCGAAACGGCAATCAGCGACCAGGACCAAAACCGGCTAAGCCCCCTGGACGATGATGACAACCAGGACTATGCCGCCCGGACAGGCATACGGCTACAAGACCTGCCCGCAGGAGCCTGGAAGCTGGGGGCAGAGGCGGCATACCAGTACGTAGGGGCACGGTATGAGAACTTTGACCGGGTGTATGCCAAGGAGTATGGCCGGGTGTGGAACTACAACGACCGGGGCCAGCGCGCAATAGAGCGGCTGAGCGAGGCCAGCGTATATGGCCAGTGGCGAGACTACCGCCTGAGTGCCGGCGGCGGCTATCGCCTAATGGCTGATAGCCTGACCACCCTGCGCCAGGAGTATGGCTTCGCGGGGGCGGATACGGCCCTGCTGGCGGGCGAATACAAGCTGGTGCTGCTAAACACCCAAGACAGCCGACTGAACACACAGAGCCGGTGGCTGCGGCAGAATGGAGACCTGTATCACCGTTTTGGTCGCTTTCGCCTGGGCTCTGTGCTCTGGATAGAGGACCGGTATGACCAGCAGCAGGATACCCTGGGGCCAGGTTCCTTCCGCTTTTGGGACTATACCCCCTACCTGCGCTACACGGCCACCAAGCTAGGCGGCAGGCTGGGCTACCAGCACCGGCGAGACCAGGAGTTTCTGGGGCGCATGCGGGATAAGAGCCTGACACAGACCTACAGTGCCGAGCTGGACTGGCACCCCACCGAGCAGCTACTGCTACGCTCCAGCCTGTCGCTCAACCAATATCAGGTAAAAGATACCGCCTTCTTCAGCCAAGGCCAGCGAAACAAGGAAACCCTGCTGGCAGCCCTGAATGGCAGCTACAACAGTGCAGACCGCGGCATACAGGCCTCGGTGTTCTACCAGATCCTGAGCGAAAGCGTAGCACGCAGAGACGTACTGTTTGTAGAGGTAACTCCCGGCCTGGGCCAATACGAGTGGATTGACTTTAACCAGAACGGCGTACAAGAGCTAAACGAATTCGAACTGTCTGTAAACCCCCTTATTGCCAACTACCAGCGGGTGCTGCTGCCCAGCCAGACGCTGATCCCAGCCATCGCACTCGACTTCAGCCCCCAGCTCACCCTCACCTACCGCCAGCTGCTGCCCGGGCTACCCATCCTCGCGCCCTTTACCACCATCAGCTACCTGAGTGCCCAGCAGAAGCGGGTGGTGCCCGACCCCCGGCTGGCAGACTATGTGATCAACCTGAGCCTGCCGCAGCAGAATGATACCTCGGCCATCAATGGATCGGTGATATTCCGCCAGGACCTGTACCTGTGGCGAAACAGCCCGAGCGGAGACCTGCGCCTGCGCTATGCCCAGCGGCTAAACCGCCAGCTGCTCAGCACGGGTTTCGAGCAGCAGGATGGCCGTGAGTGGGGCTGCGACCAGCGGCTGAACTTCAACCGTGCCCTGAGCCTGGAAAACCAGGCCCAGATAGGCTACAAGGCCAGCTTTGCGCAGCGGCTAGAGGGTAGGGACTACCACATTGACTACCTGGGCACCAAGCCCGAGCTAAGCTGGCAGCTAAACCGGAAGTTCCGCCTAGCGGGCGGATACCAGTACACATACAAGGCGAACCAGCCCAGCCGTGTGCTGCAGAGCTACCTGAATACACACAAGATCATCCTGAAAAGCAGGCTGAACCTAAACCAGCGAAACAACCTGAATGCACGCCTGGAGCTGCTGAACAATGACCTGCAGGGAGATGCAGCCCAGTCGCTCCGCTTTGAGCTACTGGAGGGAAACCAGCCCGGGGCGAATGCTGTATGGAGCCTGCTGATTACCCAATATCTGGGTAAAAACCTGGAGCTGACGATACAATACGATGCGCGGACTAGCCGCCTGGCCGCGCCCCTGCACACTGGCCGCATGCAGCTGCGTGCCATCTTCTAGGCCACACCGGGCCGTGTGCAGCCATGCGCGCCTCGAAACAGCAGGGGGGAGGGATTATTCAGGACAGCTAGGCCGTGTGCAGCTCTGGCGCCCCGCCTCCGGCCTCCGCATCCCGCTCTACCGCCCAGGTGATGTAGAAGAACCAGCCCAGCTGGATAAGTATCACCAGGATGGATGCCAGCTGCACCACGAGGCCGTCGGGGTCTACAGCCCAGGCCAGCAGGTTTAGCAGGCCGCTCATCCACATTACATGCCGTACCTTCAGCTCCATTGAGAAGCTGTGCCAGCCTTGGCGCGCACTCAGCAGGGCACCCGTAGCCATAAGGGCAGCAGGTAGGGTGCTGAGTAGCCCCAGCCAAACTGGGCTCATCCAGGCCGAAAAGGCTACTACCACTAGCCCAAAAACAAAGGAGAAAACAAGACCCGCGTAAAACAGGCCGCGCGCAGCCGGTAGGGCCAGGTCGCGCACCTGCAGATACACCCAGTACACCCCCATCATACCGGCTACTAGCAGCCCCGGCAGGGCCAGGAACAGGATGAAGCCCTGGGTGGTGCTCAGCCCCATGAGGGCAAGTGCGGTAAGCGTGAGCCAGATGGAAAAATTTCGGACCATCAGAGGCTGGTTTTGAGACCGAAATACGGGCCGCTGATGCAGCAGCCAGCCCAGGCTGGCCAGCCCCAGGGCCGGGGTGAAGAGGAAGACCTGAAACCGGATGGCCTCGCTCTGGAAAAGGGCCCTGATCTCATCGCCTGCATCGGGGTCGCCCCAGCTAATTTGCAAGCGCTCTACCTCGAAGAAGAGGCTTAGGGCAACTGCTGCTGAAGCCAGTAGCCCCAGCGTTACGAACAATGGACCAATCCGGAGTTTCATGCCGCGAACTTAGCACATAGAACGTAGAAGCGGTAAGCTGTTCCGCCTTTTTCGCCGGGAGGCCAGCCCGGCTGGCGGCACAGCGGGGCTTAGTGGTCGTGCCACACCACGGCCAGCAGCCAGCTGAAGAAGCTGAGGAAGAGGAAGATACCCACTACAATAAAGCCATTGCCCATGAGGGAGATGCGGTGCCCATACAGCAGGTTTAGCCCATGCAGGCCTGTCATGGCAAAGCAACCCGTAATAAAGAGCAGGCGGGTAATACGCAGCAGGTCCAGCTGCCCACGCCGCCACACCAGGCTACCAAAGCTAAGCAGGCAAAGCACCGTGGCCGCCAGGATGATTTTGCCGGCATCTGCCATCACCTCCCGCTCTGCGGGGCTGGCACCGGTTTTTACTGCCTCCAGGTCCAGCGAATACACCAGCACGGGCAGCCCGTAGCCAAAGCCCAGCAGCACCAGCCCGAGGACGAAGAGAATTTTTACAAGCCGCATTCCACAATATATACAAAATACAATTACCGGCGGGCATGTACATCTCTCTGCCAGTGTCTGGCATCGCATAGTAGGCATTAGGGGGGGGGCTCTGCCTGCATAGCCCGATGCCCGCGCTAGTGGCCAAATTGCGGCATGCCCCCGGGCGGGTGGCGTGGCTCGGCGCTGCTGCCCGAAAAAGTGGTGAAACGCCAGGTAAAGGTGCACAGGAAGTATTGCTGTAGCACACGGGTGGTCTCATCCTCTATGTAAATATCGGTGGTGCTGCGCTGCACGCTGTTGTTTTCATTCAGCAGATCGTAGGCACTGATTTTCAGCTCGGCCTGCCGCTTTTTGCCAAACTGCCGGCCCAGGCCGGCGTTCCATAGCACAAAGTTCTGGTCAAAGCCCGGGCCCAGGCCATCGTAGTAGCTGTGGGTAGCCTCTGTTTCCACAAAGAATCCGCGCCAAAACTGCCAGCGTAGGCGGAAGGTAGTACCCTGGCTGAAGTAGCGGGTGTTCAGGCGGGTATTCAGGCTGTTGTACACATAGTTCAGGCTGCTGCTGCTCTCCAGGTTGAAGTCCAGGTTCGGGCTGATGTTACTACCCAGGCCCAGGCCCAGGGTGTAGGTGGGGGCCTGGCTGTAGTTCAGCTGCCCGTTGGTACGGCCAGGTGTGCGCACATAGGTGCCACCCAGGCGCACATTCACATTGTAGCGAAAGCTGTCTAGCGGGGTGCTCCAGCTTACAAAGCTGCGCAGGCTGTAGTAGCCATCCAGGTTGGCATATCGGCTTAGCTGTGCGCCGGGCTGCAGGGCTATGCCCCCCAGGGTAGTTGCCTCCTGGGCGGTGGTGGTTTCGGTGCCTATGTAGCCCAGGGTGGTGCTGGCCCGCAGCATGGCAAAGAGGGCCCTCCCTTTTGTGGGGTCTACGCGGTGAAACATGGCGAATAGCCGGTGCTCATTGGCCTGCCGCAGGGCGGGGTTTCCGGTTTTCAGCTGCAGGGGGTTGCTGTTGTCTACCACATCTTGCAGCTGGCTTACGGTAGGGGTTTCGGTATTGCTGCGGTAGTATATACGCAGGTTGGTAGTCTTAGTCCAGTTGTATTTCAGGCGTGCATAGGGCAGCAGGTTGCTCCACTGCTGGCGCAGGCTGCCCTGTAGCGGAAACTGCTGGTTGGCCTGCAGCTCGGCCCACTGGTAGCGCATGCCCAGGCTCAGGTTCAGCTTGTCGCTGCTCCACAGGTAGGCTAGCCCTGGGCGGTGCTTCAGGTAGCGGCTGTCGAACCGGTTGGTAAGGGCGGTGTCTAGCAGCAGGTATTGCCCCTCCAGGGGGGTGCGGGTGTTGCGGTCGGCCTCGCTCTGCTGGTGTCCCAGCTGGTACTCCAGGCTTAGCTGGCTATGGCGGCCCAGTGGTTCGGTGTACTCCAGGGTTTCTGTCAGGCTCAGGGCATACTGGTCCAGCTCCTGTTGCTGGTCTACCGTATCAGCCGTTTGGTTGCCAGCCAGGTTGTTCAGCAGGCGGCTGTTGCCCCAGGTAGGGCTGTGGTTCCATTCCGTTTCGGCACTCAGGGTGCGGCCCTGCCGGCCAAACTTGTGGCGGTATAGCAGGCTCCCCTCTGTCTGCAGGGCATCCAGCCGGGTGTTTCGGTCGTTCCGCTGGCTGCTTAGCTGCTGCGCCAGGCGCTGGGTAGTGGCGGTCAGTAGGCTGCCACCCTGTTTTCGCTGTAGGGTAAGGCGGGGCTGAAAGAGGATGGAGTTGGCACTATCCAGCGTCCAGTCCAGGCGCAGGTTCAGGCGGTGGTTATAGTCCTGGGTTAGGGCAGATTCTTGGGCGGTATAGGTCTGCCCTTCAGCATCTGGCAGTACAAACTGCCTGCGGGTGCGCCGCTCGGCCTGGGTGCGGCTTTCGTTGAAGAAGTAGCTGCCCGATACGGCCATACGGCTACCCCATTGGTCTACAAAGTTTAGGCCCAGGGCATTGGTGGTGCTGATGCCCTGGCGGGTGGTAACCAGGAAGTCGCTTACGTTGGTTACATTACCCCCACTGATGCTGCCTCTGTCTCGCTGGCCACCGCCAAAATTTGGGGTGCCACTGCCCACCAGGTCGCTGATGGCAAAGTTTTGGGTGTTGATGTTGTTGAACTGGCCGATGGCAAACAGGCGCGTGCGCCCATGCATGTAGCTGTATAGGCCTCCGGCGCTGTAGCGTTCGTTGGTGCCCCCGCCCGCATAGGCGCGGCCCAGGCTGCCGTTTCGGTAGGCGGGTTTGGTAATGATGTTCAGGGTTTTCTGGTTCTCGCCGTCGTCAAAGCCGGTAAACTTGGCCCGGTCGCTGCGGTCGTCATACACCTGTACACTTTGCACACTCTCGGCAGGCAGGTTTTTCAGGGCCGCCTTGGCATCGGTACCCAGGAATGGCTTTCCATCCACCAGCACCTGCTGCACCCGCTCGCCCTGGGCCTGCACTTCGCCGTTTACCACCACCACGCCGGGCATTTTGCGCACCAGGTCCTCTACCGTAGCATCCTGGTGTACCTTGAAGGCCGATGCGTTGAACTGCACCGTGTCGCCCTTGGCTTCCACAGGGTTGCGCTGGCCCTGCACCTGTATGTCCTCCAGGGTATACTCGGCCCGGGGTAGCGGCAGGGTGCCCAGCTCTACCAGCTGGCTATCCAGCGGCAGCCTGTCCACGGCCCCGGTGCGGTAGCCCGGGTAGCGGATGCGCAGGCTGTAGGTGCCCGCCGGAATGCCGGCCAGGTGGAAGAGGCCGAGGCTATCCGTCTGTGCCCCATAGCGCACGCTGGCCGTGTCGGGCCAGGCGTATAGCGCTACCGTGGCACCGTATAGCGGCTGGCTATCTTCTGTATCTACCACACGCCCCAGTAGGCTGGCCTGCTGGGCCTTCAGCCAGGGAGCAGGCACCAGCCATAGCCCCGGTAGTATAAAGAAAAAAAGATGCTTCACAACGGTTGGTTGGACGCGCATCGCCCGCGCAGGTTTAAGACTACCGCAAAGGAAGCGCTTTTTTCCTGTCTGGCAGGCACGGCATGGGCCCCTTGTGTCAAACAAGTGGGGGCACTGCCCGTGCGGGGATTTTGGCTGCGAAGTTGTTCGCTATCGGAAAACGAAAGTCATGAAGACTAGCTGTACTTTTCAATAGACTGCGCAAGGATTCCCTGTAACTTACGATACGCTTCCTTACGAAGTATGGATTTTTCATGAAGCTGCATTCCCTCTTCTACTTTACCCTTTAATTTTCTCATAAATTCGATTTCGTCTACGTGTATGTATTCCTTGGGGAAATCTTTGTATCTGTTTCGAAAAAAACACCAAAAAACATACAATACATCTGTGCTATTTTTTTCAAAAAAATCATAAATATTATCGACATCAAAAAAATGCAAAAAAGAGACATTATAATGCTTGCTTACAAGATCATCGAGTATCATAGATAACTCCTTCTTATCACCATTTTTAGCATATATTCTCTTTTCAATTTCTATAAACTCATTTTTTATTTCGGCCTCTTTCAGTTCCTTATTTCTGGCAAAAATTGCGTCTCTAATCTCCTTCATGCTTTCTTTGCTTTCATCTGAAATACTTAAATATTTAATTTCGGAATCACTGAAACTATTTTCAAAATAAAGGTCAGGAACAGAAGAATTTACATTTTTTAACCCATTTATAAATCTATACTTGAGAGTTCTAATATCAAAATTAAATGGATTATTATATCGAACGCAGCAATAAAACACCTGTAAATAGTCACTAATTCCATAAACCCCTTCATCTAAATAACCAAGCATTTCATGCGTAATAGATTTGTATTTTTCGTCGGAAAGAGAAAAAACTTCAGAGTCGAACAGGTTATTTAGTACATTTTTGTATGTCGGACTTGGTGAAACCTGAGGTTCAAGCTCTTTCTTTAAAACGGCAACATCAAATGCAGAATAATTGGCTATAAAATCAATAATATTTTTCGAAAACAACCAGTTTTGATGCTTATATCCATATTTACGCCAAAAATCCAAAGCAAATGAGCTCTTCTCATTACTTTGAATCAATTCTTTATTATTTAATTGCTTTTCTTCACGTTTCGTGTAAGCCTCATTCAAAAACTGACCTCTTATATATCCGGCTCCTTTACATATTTCATGCTTATTTTCATGAGTCAACGATCCATTTCTATACTCCGTAGAAACAGCCAATGTAAACTGAAGTAACTTTTGTGTGATCTCTCTTTGATCCTCATTACAAAATTGCTTAAACCAGGCATCTGATTTTAGATTTTCTAGCCCGCTGTATATGTCTTGAAAATGCACAAGTGCATATGACAAAATTCGCAAGTTATTGGATCCATAAGCGAAGTGCTTAAGAATAAAGTCTCTTTCCGATTCTAAGTATTTGCGATAAGAAGGTGATCCCTTAAACTTGGATTCCACAAACTCTTCAAAAACATCTTTGATCGAAATACCAAAAGGCATACTAACTCCCACTACCTTTTCCTTTAGAGCAGCATATCGGTCAGCTTTTATTTTATTTTCATTTACAAGGATGACTATTTTGGCACTTTTATTTTCAACCAGATCATTGATATAACCCATTAATTCGCCGTAGTCTAGTTTTGAACTTATGCGCTCAAAGTCATCAAAACAAAGCACAAAATTTGATACTTCTGGATTCAGATCATTTTTTTTTACAAGTTCACCAACTTTAAAAGTTGGAATGCAATTTTTGAATTCAATTCGACTTGAGATCTCATAAAATAATAGCTTTAATTGTCGAGATGCTTGTCTCGGTATTTTTTTACCAAGCCTGGCAATAGATAGGCTCAGAGATGAAAAAAGTCGGCTTTCAATATCCTTGATAGATTCTATCCCGAATAGCGAAACTCGAACACACTCATATCTTTTTCGATTATCCGAAGGCAAGGGGGTATTTGTAGCTATCTTCTTTAATATCTGTTCATAATAAAAAGTCTTGCCTACTCCCCATTCTCCACTTATCATGAGGGCATAGTCTGTCTTCTGCTGTAGGTATCGCTCAAAAATCTCTTTCATCTTTCTTGCTATAACTATTTGCAAATTTTCGCAAGCAAGATATATGCAGATATTCCCACAGTCAAGTCCCCCAGAATATAGGCTTTTTTATCTTGATCTGGAACCGTATCACCCCACGTATAATTTGTAAAGCTACCAGCTCATTCTACGCTGCTATTTTAGCAGAGCCCCGTCCATTTTTCCCTTAAGATTTTTGCCTCAGCCGGGGGGCCTAGTGGTTCAGCACATACAGCACAATGTTGGTGCCCATCTGCAGGGCTTTCAGGCGTAGCTCCTCGGGGTTGTGGTGCACCTCGGGGTCTTCCCAGCCGTCTCCCAGGTCGGCCTCGTAGGTCAGCAGGCACAGCAGCCGTCCCTCGTGCAGGATGCCGAAGAGCTGGGGTGGCTTGCCGTCGTGTTCATGTATCTTGGGGATGCCCTGCGCAAACTCAAACTGCTGGTGGTACACCGGGTGGGTAAAGGGTATCTCCTGAAAGTCGTATTCGGGGAATACCTTTTTCATCTCTCGGGTGATGTAGGGGTACAGCCCATAGTTGTCGTCCATCAGGAAGAAGCCGCCTGCCAGCAGGTACTTGCGCAGGTTGGCCGCCTCGGCATCGGTGAACGCTACATTGCCGTGCCCGGTCATGTAGATCATGGGGTATTGAAAGATCTGGCTACTGCCCGGCTCCACCACCTCTTCCTCCAGGTACAGGTTGGCGCGCGTATGCTGGCGTATAAAGGCAAAGAGGTTGGGCAGGCTGCTGGGGTTGGCATACCAGTCTCCGCCGCCCTCATATTTCAGCTTGGCAATTTTGAAGCTAGCCAGCTGGGCACCAGCCCCCACGGGGCCTAGCAGCAGCCAGGAGAGCAAAGCCAGGAGGAATGTATTCACGCCTTAAATTAACGAAGAACTCGGATTAAATTAACGAAGAACTCGGACAGAACGTTGCCCCAGGGCGCAGATCCCGGCAGCAGATGTGCCGGGCTGGTTTTTTTGCGGGGGGCTTCGCACCGCCCGCCGGGTTATGGGCCCCCCGCTATGAGAGCCCGGATAGGCTATGCCGGCGAATCCGCCTAACTTGGGGGTTGTTTCATGCCAGTGGCCTATTTGTGTGTGGGGGCCTGCATTGTATAGTACCATGGAGTTTGTAGAAAAATCGATACAGGCGTATGCCGATGCGCACACCGAGCCGGAGCCGCCGCTGCTGGCTGCGCTGAGCCGTGCCACCCATATACAGAGCCTGTATCCGCGCATGCTGAGCGGGCACGGGCAGGGCCGCCTGCTGGCACTCATCAGCCGGCTGGTGCAGCCCCGCCGCATCCTGGAGATAGGCACCTTTACCGGCTACAGTGCCCTGTGCCTGGCCGAGGGCCTGCAGCCCCACGGGCAGCTGTACACCCTGGAGATAGAGCCCGAGAACGTGGACTTTGCCCGAACCTGGTTTGAAAAAGCCGGCGAGGCGGCCCGCATCCACTGCCTGCAGGGGCATGCCACCCAGCTGATACCCACCCTGGAGGGGCCATTTGACCTGGCCTTTATGGATGGGCGAAAGGAAGAATATCGAGATTACTATGAGGCCCTGCTGCCCAAAATGCGCCGGGGCGGACTGATACTAACAGACAATGTGCTGTGGAGCGGACAGGTTCTGGATAAAAAGCCTACCGACCCAGCCGCCCGCGCGCTGCAGGCTTTCAATATCTTTGTACTGCAAGACCCCCGGGTGTTCAATGTGCTGCTGCCGGTACGAGACGGGCTGATGATGAACCTGGTGGTGTAGCACACAGGCCGCGGGTGTACCCGCCGGGCAACTAGTTAGCTATAGTAAAACCAGGAATGAATTTGACTACAAAAAAGAATGCCCGGGTAGTGGCCTTTGTCCTATTCAGCTTTGGGTTATTCGGCCTGCACAGCCTGTGTGCCCGCCCTGCCGCCCCCCGCGTGCCCGAAACCCTGGTGTACTGTGGGCACACGCTACAGTTTACCCCCGCTGGCAGGGCTGCCATCCAGCAGCATGTAAACAAGCTGCACGCCAATACCCTGTACTTCCGAATCCTGGTGGAAAAGGCCAACCTCTACATGCCTTTTGTAGAGCATGCCCTGGAGCTGATGAATGTGCCCGAAGACCTGAAGTACATCTGCCTGCAAGAGAGCGCCCTGCAGGGCGATGCCGTTAGCAGCAGCAATGCCGTAGGCTTCTGGCAGTTCAAGCACTTTACCGCCGAGGAGGTGGGCCTTGTAATAAACGAGGGTGTAGACGAGCGCAAGCATATCTTTCGCAGCAGTGTGGGGGCTGCCCGCTACTTCAGCAAGAACTTTATCCGCCACCCAAACTGGGTATACAGCATCATTAGCTACTATGCCGGGGGCACGGGTGCCATTCCGTTTATCAATACCGACTACTACGGTGCTACCCACATGACTGTGGACGAGCAGCTGCATTGGTATGCGCAAAAGGCCATCGCACACAAGATTGCCTTCGAACCCTACCTGATTGGCGGCGGCACCGGCAAGCTGTGGCTACAGCCCGTGGCCAGTGGGGGCGAAACCAGTATATGGAAGATAGCAAAGGAGCAGGGCGTGGGTGTGGAGCAGCTGCGCACCTACAACCTGTGGATGAGCAGTAGCCCCCTGCCCACTGGCTACGAGGGCACGGTGTATGTGCCCCGGGCCGACCAGCCCTACGCCTTTCATGCCGACCCCTATGCCAGCCGCGTAACCCCCCTGCTGCCAGACCAGCCCGGTGTGCTGGGCCAATACGCCCAGCTGGCGCTGAACAAGCTGGAGCCCAAGCCCCAGCCCCAGCGACAGCCAGATGCCCTGCTGCCCCCTACGGCAGAGCAAGCAGAAAAAAGCCCCGAAGTACAGCATGCCCGAACGCTGGTGGCCAAATACCGAGACCTGCCCCAGCCCTACAGCCACGAGCGCCGAGAGTATGTGGCCAAGGAGCCCATGATGGGCCGTGCCTTCGCACTGGTTACGCCCAACTTTGGCCTGAAGGAGATCGCCGGTCAGTTTCAGGTGGAAGAAGACAAGCTACGTGCCCTGAATGGCCTGGGCTACTACGAGCAGGCCCAGCCAGGCACACTCATCTGGCTGATCAAGCCCCGCAGGTCGCCGGTGTACATCGTACAAAAGGAAACTACCCTGGCCGAGGTGAGTGCGGTGGTGCGCAGGCCGGTTTCGCGCCTGGCAGTCTACAACCAGCTGTCGATCGACGCCCGCCTACAGCCTGGGCAGAAGCTCTACACCCAGGCCCCACGCCCGGCCAACGAACCCCCTATCCGTTATCTGTTTACCGACGACCGGATAGACCTGACGGGCGAAGGGCGCGCCCCGGCTGGGCTCCCCACCGGCCACTAGCGCCCCGCAGCACGTGCCACCCGGCTTGCTAGCAGGCCCAGCGCCATCCGAAAATGGCGGTTACATCAGTTGGGCGGCGGCCGTGCCGATCTATACTCGGTTTGCTACCGGGTACACGGCTGCATCAGGCCTCCATGCGGCGGGCAATGCAGTGGTCGTACAGGTCTTTGGCCTCGGCTACAGAGATCAGGTCCGTGCCATCTAGCACCAGGCTATCGCCCCCGGTTTCGCCTAGCGGAGTGAAGGGTAGGTCTCCGCAGGCTTTCCGGATCTCGGCCTCCTGTGCGGCTTGGTAGCTGATAACTACACGGCCCGCCCCCTCACCAAAGAGGAAACCATCGGTGCGCAGGCCCTGGGGCTGGTGGATGCGGGCACCTATGCCCAGGTGGAAGGCCGACTCCAGCAGGTTGATGGCCAGGCCACCATCGCTCACATCGTGGGCCGAGCGGATAAGGCCCGCCCGGATGAGGGCCGGTAGCAGCTTTTGCAGCTGGGCCTCCACCTCCATGTCGAAAAACGGGGCTGGGCTAAGGGGCTGCTTGCGGTAGCTGTACAGGTACTCGGAGCAGTGGATGTCGCTGTTAATCGGGCCGATGATTGCCAAGCGGAGCCCTGCGGCGGGGTAGTGGCTGCTCATGCACTGTGCAGCCATGTCTGCCAGGTAGCCCACCATGCCGATGGTGGGGGTGGGGTACACCGGCCCATCGTCCGAGCTTTGGTTGTAAAAGCTTACGTTGCCCCCCGTTACCGGCAGTTCAAAGCGTTCGCAGGCATCCTTCATCCCCAGTATGGCATTGGCAAACTGCCAGTACACCTCCGGGTTATAGGGGTTGCCAAAGTTCAGGCAGTTGGTTACCCCCAGGGGTTCGCCCCCGCTGCAGGCAATGTTGCGCGCGGCCTCGGCCACGGCCATGGCACAGCCCCTGCGCGGATCGGCCATTACATATCGGCTGTTGCAGTCGGTGGTCATGGCAATGCCCTTTTGGGTGCCCTGTATGTTCACCAGGGCGGCATCGCTGGGCAGGTTGTGCGTTCGGTTTGCTGCGCCCACGGTGCTGTCGTACTGGCGGGTTATCCAGCGCTTGCTGGCTATGCTGGGGGTATCCAGCAGGTGGCGCAGCACGCTGCGTATCTCGTCTGGGCTGGTGGCGTCCGGCACGGTGCTGGCATCGAAGGCGCGGATCTGTGCCCGGTAGGCGGGTTCCTTCTGCTCACGCTCGTAGCGGGGGGCACCCCCGCCCAGCACCAGGCTCTCGGCGGGTATCTGGCCCACCAGTTCGCCATGAAAGTAGTAGCGGATCTGTCCACCCTCGGTAACGATGCCAATCTGTGTGCAGGGCAGCTCCCATTTCTCGAATACCGCCTCCACCTCGGCTTCCATCCCCTTTTCCACCACAATCAGCATGCGCTCCTGGCTCTCGCTCAGCAGCAGCTCAAAGGGTTGCATATCCTGCTGGCGCGTGGGTGTCTTGTCCAGCCACAGGTCCATGCCCACGCCCGCCTTGGCACTCATCTCGCTGGTGCTGCAGGCTATGCCCGCCGCCCCCATATCCTGCATGCCTATAACAGCACCGGTGCGGATGACCTCCAGGCTGGCCTCTAGCAGCAGTTTCTCCTGGAAAGGGTCGCCCACCTGTACGGCGGGCAGGTCCTTGGCACTGTCTGCGCTGATGTCGGCACTGGCAAAGGTGGCTCCATGTATGCCGTCCTTGCCTGTGGCCGAGCCTACTATGTACACGGGGTTGCCCACGCCACCGGCTGTGGCCGATGCCGTTTCGCCCGCCTTTACGATCCCCACACTCATGGCATTTACCAGGGGGTTGGTGTGGTAGCAGGGGTCGAAGTATACCTCGCCACCCACGGTGGGCACGCCAAAGGCGTTGCCATAGTTGCCTATGCCGCGCACCACGTGGCGCAGCAGGTGGCGCGTGCGGGCCTGCTCCAGGCTGCCAAAGCGCAGGCTGTTCAGGCTGGCTATGGGCCTGGCACCCATGGTGAAAATATCGCGGTGGATGCCCCCTACGCCTGTGGCAGCACCCTGGTAGGGCTCTATGGCGCTGGGGTGGTTGTGGCTCTCTATCTTGAAGCACACAGCCAGGCCATCACCCAGGTCCATTAGTCCGGCATTCTCCTCGCCCGCAGCGGCCAGCACGCGCTTGCCCGCCTTGGGCAACTGCTTTAGCCACAGGATGCTGTTCTTGTAGCTACAGTGCTCGCTCCACATTACGGAGTACACACTCAGCTCGGTAAAGTTGGGGGTGCGGCCCAATATCTGGCTTATCTGCTGATATTCCTGCTCGCTCAGGCCCAGCTTTCGGGCGGTTTCCAGGGTGGTTTCTTGGGTCAGCGCTTCGCTCATGGCACAAAATAACCGCTTTCGGCCCGCTTTCACAACCCCCCCCCGGCACGGAGGGCCAGCTGGTGGGTATCCTCTCCATGCAGTTCAACCGCCATTTATGGCCGTTCGAGCAGAAAGGTACTACAGTGGATAGGAAACCCTGTCCTTCTCAACTAGTTTCACCTGAAATTTATTCTTTAATCTAAACAGTTATCTCTCGATGATTCAGAAAAAACCAACGCTTACACTCTTGCTCCTTCTTCTTACGCTGCTGCTACAGGTATGGTCCCCGGCTCGGGCCCAGTTTAATAACCTGATGACCCAAGAGCCTACCGCTTATGCCGCTAATACCGAGTTTACAGTTACGATCAGTGCTCAGCTGGGCGTAAGTGTCAGTTGTGCTCAGATGGAAGCAGCTCTACCCGTAATTGCGGTGAAAAATCTGCCAACTGGCTGGACGGTAGAGCAAGTTACCTACACCAAGCCCGGTGGCATGCAGATAAGTGTCCCGTTCTGGCTTTTTGAACCTGAGTGGGATCTTGGCTCAGTAGGTTGTAATATTTCTGCCTATCAGAGGGAAAATCAAGCGCCTGGTAACTACGATATTTATCGTGTTTCCGGTTTTAGTCCCGACGAACCGAGCTTTTGCGCTGATCCAGGGGCCTCCATTTCTGCTACTATCACGATCATGACCGGGGCCAACGCGGCTACAGTAGCCTATCCAGGCTTTGATCTGGCTTTCTACCTGGATCTGGGGACTACCATCAACGGAAACATAGTGTACCAGCTGGATGCAGATGATTGCCCAGATGAGCACCTTATCCCCATGGGTGCACGGCCTACAGTAAACAACAACCAGCTGACCGGCGGCATGATAGGCAGCAGCCAGACCATTTGTGCCGGTTCAGACCCCGCCGCCTTCAGCAGCACCAGCGCCGCCAGCGGCGGTACCGGCATGCTGAGCTACCAGTGGCAGTCTAGCGCCAACATGAACGGCCCCTTCAGCGCCATAATGGGTACGAACAGCACCACCTACGACCTGCCCATGCAAAACATGGCCGGCACCACCTACTA